>JBGUHM010000070.1:0-86497 GCA_045112115.1 Sodaliphilus sp.
GGCCGACGGCATTCGTCCGCGTATGGCTACCGACGACCCGATGGCACTGCGCAACTACACCATCATGGCAACCGACATTCCCGACACCCCGACCGCAATCGAGCGTCTTTTGATGGATTCCGATGTGAAGAGCTTACGCTACTTCAACCTCCAGGGTATCGAACTCGCTTCGCCTGCCGACGGCGTTAACATCGTGGTGATTGAACGCACCGACGGCACTTACGAAACCGTCAAAATCAGGAAATAGATATAATAATTCAATCCTTGCACGAGAGGGCGCGCCAGCGACGGTGCGCCTTCTCTCAATATAAAATGGAATATGAAACTCAAATTGATTCAAAACATGAATCAAAACGGTTCAAAATAGTTCAAAACGATTCAAAATGGATTAAAATGGTTTGAAGTTGGGACTCTTGCGGTATTAAAAAATGTGAAAAATAGGCAAGAATAAGTCCTAATTGATATTTGGAATAATTTTTTTGACATTTAAACCTTTTTGGTTTTAGAGAATATGCTTACCTTTGCACCGTCAAAGACACAAAATTGCACTTTTCTATACAGATTCTATTCATAAATTTAAAGTCCCACTCGTGAGAGCAGGGCTTTTTTGTTGCACGCCACACAACCGCCTCTAAATAGCTATAGCCTTCCCTCACTCAACCCCATATCTTCACAACAAGCCCCAACCAATGTCACATGTATTACCTCCATCCCACGAACATAGTCACAAACATAGTCACGAACATAGTCACAAACATAGTCACGAACATAGTCACAACAAGTGTCCCATGCGGCAAGGTCGCCTCCTCTGAGAACTCCGAGTCCTCCGAGAACTCTGAGACCTCCGAGCCCCCAACCACTGTCCCACATAGTCACAGACATAGTCACAAACATAGTCACAACAAGTGTCCCATGCGCGCAACGCCATACACTCCTTGACTCCGTAGCAAGACGAATGCTCGCGGCATTAAACTTTTCTGGTGCAAGTTACTCTAATAGTCGGTAAGTTTTCGGGCGAAATGCTTGCCAATTGTCAATAAATTTATAAATTTGCAAATCGTTTTAAGCAAAACGGAGCATTTTTTGGGGATAAATAACTGATTAATAATGGCTCCCGAAGGAGCCGCAACTGAAACAACAACGTATGAAAAAACTTTTTACCCTGGCTGCCATGATGTTGGTCGCCGTAAGTATGATGGCCGCCACGATTGATGAATGTTTTGATAAGGCAAAACAAGTTCCTGGCGCCGAATTGACCGAGCTTAGTGCCGATGAACTGAAGATGGCTGCCGCATTCATGCCGCAGATGGCTGATATGTTCAACGCTTGCAAAAGCATGCGCACCGTGCAAGTCATTGGTAATGAGCCGGCTGCTCAATTGCTCAACTGCTTTGCTTGCGAAATCGACGGTTATGATCTCTTTAGCGATGAAGACGACCTCGTGTGGTTGCGCATGAGCGATATGGGCCGCATCACTGGTATGCTTATTCTCTCGAAAGAGGATGGCGGAGTCAGCGTTATGGAGATGGTGACTGATATGTCGTTAGAAGAAGTCGCCACTCTTTTCGAAAAGATGAACAAATAAAACATTGTTCACAATACAACGAAGTCCCCGCCTGCTGATAGCGTGCGGGGACTTCGTTTTTTCTATCTATTTTAATGGTCAAAGCATTTTCTGAGTAATAATTGAGTCAATAGTTTGCGGAAATGCATTTTTTTACCTAATTTTGCGAGCGAAATTGGCTTAAAACTCATTTAAGAGCTGAAATGGCTGCAGATAGTATATTTAGCAAACTAAGACGAATAAGCACCAATTGGGGCGTCACAGTAATTGTGGTCGCCGTGGTTATGGTGGGTCTGGTGAGTGTGTCGCAGTATTATTATACCCGTCGCATTATCCAGGTGGAGGCTGAGAAAAATGTTGTGCTGAGTCTGGTTCTCAAGGCTATAATTGTCAAGGGAATGCTTAATGCCAACGAGAAAATCGTAATCAATGAGCGTCACGAGATGGAGCGCCATCTCGGCAATACCGACTCGCTGTTTATCATATCTCGACGCATTATCAAGCAGAACAAGGACATCGTGGGCGTAGGTGTGGCGATGAAACCCGGCTACGACCCTCAGCACAGCGGCTTGTTCGAGCCGTGGAGCTATCGTATAGGCGACAGCATTGTGGCCCGTCAGGTGGCTGGCTCAAGTCACGACTACACCAAGAAGGAGTTCTATATCAACGGCATCAAGGGTGAAAACTCATGGAGTGAGCCGTACTACGATACCGATGCCACCGGCGAACTGGTGTCGACCTATTCCATGCCTTTGCAGAATGCCGGTGGCGACATTGTCGGTGTGCTTGGCATCGATGTCTCGCTATCGTGGTTGGGAGACTCAATAAATGCCCACAACACGCAGCAGTCGTCATTCTCTATTCTGCTCACCGAGGACATGGACTTGCTCACCGCTCCGAGCAACCGCAATGTCGGCCGCGCAACCATCAACAAGGTGGTGGAGATGATCAACGACAGCACGGTGGAGCGCCGTCTCAGCGGCAAGGGCCGTTGCTTTGTAATCAACTTCACCGACGTCGACGGTAGTGACGGTTACATTTACTACGCTAAAATGCGCGGAGCACCGCATTGGACGGTGGCTATGGTCTGTTACGACGATGAGGTGTACTCCAAACTCTACTCGATGCGAAACCTGTTCTTCGCGCTCATCCTGCTGTGCTTCGCTATGCTGGCGCTGATACTCTTCCGCTATATGCGGAACGCCCGCGATCTCCAACTCGCCAACCTTGAACGCGAGCGTATCGACAGCGAGCTTCATGTGGCGAAGCATATCCAAAGCGAGATGTTGCCTGGATCGGCCATTGTGCGTAACGACGTGACGGCAGCGGGACTGCTTATCCCGGCTCGCGATGTGGGCGGTGACCTGTTCGACCACTTGATTCGCGACGAGAAACTCTATTTCTGCATAGGCGATGTCAGCGGCAAGGGCGTTCCGGCATCACTGGTGATGGCTGTTGCGCATTCCCATTTCTGCGTCCTGTGTCAGCGAGAGAGTTCCCCAAGCCGTATCATGGGTATACTCAACGAGGTGATATGCAACGGCAACGACACCAATATCTTCGTCACCTTCTTTATAGGCGTGCTCGACTTGCCCACCGGTCGTCTGCGATACTGCAACGCCGGTCACGACACACCGTTGCTCTTGACGCCTGAGGCCGAGCCTCTGCCGGTGAAGTCGAATCTGCCGCTGGGTGTGATGCCTGGTTACAGCTTTGAGCAGCAGGATATGTTGCTCAGCCCCGGACGACAGTTGCTTCTCTACACGGACGGCCTTACTGAACAGACCGACCCCGAACGCCATTTATTCGGCTTCGAGCGCGTGAAGACCTTCTCGTCCCAATGGCTCAGCAAGCATACCGACACCCCGGCAAAACTGCTGTCTGCTCTGGCCGACGCTTCCAGCGCTTTTGCCGGCGGCACCGAACAGCACGACGACCTCACGATGCTCATCGTGAGTTACAACGGTCAGGAAACCGACCTCGTGCTCGACGAGAGCCTCACCGTGGCCAGTGACCTTGAGCGAGTTCCCCAGGTGAACGATTGGGTAAAGGAGATTGCGTCGCGTCTCGACTTTGACCGCAGTCTTACATCCCAGCTTGTGCTTGCCGTCGAGGAAACCGTGGTAAATATCATCAATTATGCGTATCCCGATGACCAGAAAGGTGAGGTGAAGCTCGATGCCCGCGCCAGCGACCGCAACCTGCGCTTCGTAATCAGCGACAGTGGTATGCCTTTCGACCCAACGCACGCAGCCGAGGCCGACACCACGCTTTCAGTCGAGGAGCGTCCGATTGGCGGCTTGGGCATCTTCCTGGTTCGCCAACTTATGGACACCATCAACTATGAGCGCATCGACGGACATAACGTACTCACATTGACTAAACAGTATAAAACAATATAATCAAGTAATTATGAAAACAACAATTTTTGAAGAAAACGGTAAAATGGTGGCTGTGTTGTGCGGCTCGCTCGACACCGCCGCTGCCATTGGAGTGGAGAAAGATCTTAAGCCCCTGCAGCAAAACGAAGGTAAGGACATAGTGATTGACTGCGCCGAGCTTGACTATATCGCATCGAGTGGCCTGCGCATCCTGCTTGGCATTCTCAAGAAAGCCAAGTCAACTGGCAACAGCGTGACCCTGCGTGCTGTTAACGACGACATCAAGAACGTGTTCAACATGACCGGTTTTGTGAATCTTTTCAACTTCGAGTAAGATGAAGCAACAAGCACCACTGTCGACCGTACAATACGGCATCTATGCCGAATGTGTGGGGCATCAAGGCGAGATATGCTATAATCTGCCATATATCTATGTGGTGGACGGAATGCTTGACGACAATCGGCTGATTGCCGCTGTCAAGTCCATGCTTCAGGCACACCCAACACTGTTCACACGCATCGAACTTAACGACAACGGTGAACCTGTGCAGACCATCGACCTTGAGAACGAGAGCGTCGAGCTGAAAGTGGAACGCATCGCCGACATCGAGGCGGAGAAGGCACGGTTGGTCACTCCGTTCAATATCTACGGGGACCGTCTGTTCCACATCAATCTGATGACCGACGGCAAGCGTTATTACCTCTTCTTCGACTATCACCACATCATTGTCGACGGCACTACGCAACAACTGCTGCTGCACGATGTGGAGCGTGCATATCAAGGCGAGGCTCTCGAACCGGAAGAAGTGACATTGGCACAGGTGGCCCGCGAGGATGCCGCCCGTCGTCTCACACCGGCCTTCGACGAAGCCAAACAGTGGCACGCAGCGACTTTCGACTGTGGCGACACTTACACACCGCTGATGCCCGACCGCTACGAAGAAGAGCGCAGCGAGGCGAGTATGGTTCGCGTGCTGGAGGTCTCTCCAGAGCGCGTCGACGCCTTCTGCCGCGATAACGGCGTGTATAAGAGCAACCTGCTCACGGCGGCATATTCCTACCTGCTGGCCAAATTCAACAACGAGAAAGAGTCGCTCTTTGTCACCGTGTACAACGGCCGCACCGACAAGCGCATGTCGCGCATGGCAGGCATGGTTGTGAAGACTCTTCCGGTGTACGGCCGTTTCGACGACGACACCACGGTGCTCGAGTTCCTGAAGGCGCTTCAGGACCAGATGAGCGGATGCCGCAAGCATGACGTTTACAACTTCAGCGATATGATGACCGACCTCGAGCTACAGGTGAATTCGACGTTTGCCTGGCACGGCAACATCTTCGGCGATACGCAGTGGGCCGGTTATCCGCTCACCACGGTGCGCATAGGAAACAGTACATTGGCCTATTCGCTTTACTTGAAGGCGTTTCTGCTCGATGGCCGCTTCCATGTAAAAGCCGAATACAACTCCAACGAATACAGTGCCGAGCTCGTCGGGTCGCTGCTCGAGAGCTATGAGTCGGTGCTGGCCGGTATGCTCGAGTGCGAGCGACTGAGCGACATCGGTCTTTCTACATCGTCACAACTGGCGTTGCTCGACACGTTCAACGAGACCGAAATCGACTATGACGCCACGCAGACCGTAGTGTCGATGTTCCGTCGTCAGGCAGCCGCCACGCCCGACAGTGTGGCGGTGGTGTATAAGGATCATGTATACACCTATGCCGATGTGGACCGTATAAGTGACAACATCGCGGCCGACATCGCGGCTCGCGGGCTGGCCAACGAGGATGTGGTGTCGGTGCTCATCCCGCGTTGCGAGTGGATGGCCATCGCTTCGCTGGGTGTTCTCAAAGCCGGTTGCGCCTATCAGCCTCTTGACCCCACATATCCAGCCGAGCGCCTGAACTTCATGATGAAAGATGCGTCTGCACGGTTGCTTATCGCCGACGAGGAGCTGCGCCCAGTAGTCAACGAATATGAGGGCGATGTGCTGCTCACGTGCGACATACTCTCGCTGCCCACATTGCCGGCGCCCGAGGTAGAGATTAGCCCTGAGAGTCTCATGGTGCTGCTTTACACCAGCGGTTCGACGGGAGTGCCCAAAGGCTGCCAGCTTGTCCACCGCAATCTGGTGGCATTCGCGCATGCCTATTACAGGTACTACAATCTCAAACCCACCGACCGCATAGGCGCTTATGCCAGCTACGGTTTCGACGCTTGCACGATGGAGCTCTACCCGGCATTGACCAAGGGCGCACAGGTGCATATCATCCCCGAGGAACTGCGCCTCGACCTCATAGAATTGAATAAATACCTTGAGGCCAACGGCATTACCAACCTGTTCATGACCACCCAGGTGGCTTACCAGTTTGCCACATCCATCGATAATCACTCGCTGAATCATCTGCTTACAGGCGGAGAGAAACTGGCGTCGCTGGAGCCTCCTAAGAATTTCAAGGTACACAACGGTTACGGCCCCACTGAGACCACAGTCTACATCACCAGCCACACTTTGGAGCAGAAACTGAAGGAAATTCCCATCGGCAAGGCGATGTACAACGTCAAACTGTATGTGGTCGATGCTAAGGGCCATCGTTTGCCAGTGGGAGCCTCTGGCGAATTATGGGCCTGCGGTCCGCAGGTGAGCCGTGGCTACCTGAACCGTCCGGATAAGACGGCCGAGGTGTATATCCCCAACCCGTTCTGCGACGACCCGAGGTATTCGACAATCTACCGCACGGGCGACGTGGTGCGCTATCTGCCCGACGGCAGCCTGCAGTTTGTGGGTCGCCGCGACGGTCAGGTGAAAATTCGCGGTTTCCGCATCGAGATGAAAGAGGTGGAGGCCGTAATCCGCGAGTTCCCGGGCATCAAGGACGCTACTGTTCAGGCTTTCGACGCTGCCGCCGGTGGCAAATTTATCGCAGCCTATGTGGTGAGCGACAGTGAGGTCGACATCGAGGCGATGAATCAGTTCATTCTCGACCGCAAGCCGCCGTATATGGTACCTGCTGTTACCATGCAGATTGACGCCATCCCGCTGAACCAGAATATGAAGGTTAACAAGCGCGCCCTGCCCAAGCCCGAGAAGAAGGCCGATAGCAGCGAGACTGCTGTGGCAGCGCCGATGAATGTGCTGGAGAAGGAACTGCACACACTTGTGGCCGAGATTGTGGGCACGACCGATTTCAATGTGACCACCCCGCTGGGCTATGCCGGGTTGACATCGATTTCGTCGATTCGTCTGGCTGTGCAGGTGAACAAGCGCTACGGCGTGGCGCTCGATTCGAAGTCGCTGGTGAAGACCGGCACGCTGCAGACCATCGAGAACGAGATACTCTCACAACTGCTTGCCGGCGGTGCTACAGCGGCGGCCGAGGATAAGCCGAAGGAAGACCGCCTGTCGGGACCGCTCTCGCATGCGCAGACGGGAGTCTACTTCGAGTGTCTGAAGAACCCTACTTCCACCATATACAATATACCGTATCTGCTTAGTTATCCCGAGGGAGTGGAGGCGCGCCAGCTTGCCAGTGCTGTCAAGGCTGTTGCCGAATGCCATCCCGAGTTGATGGTCCACTTCACCACCGAGGGCGACCATATAGTCCAGAAAATCACCGAAGACTTGATGGTGGAAGTGCCGATGAGCGTGATGAGCGACGACGAACTCGACCGTTACAAGAACGAGTTTGTAAGGCCGTTCAACCTGCAGAAAGCGCCGCTATACCGTTTCGAGGTGGTGACCACCCCGAGCGGCGTGCATCTGTTGATGGATATCCACCACCTGCTCTTTGACGGCGGTTCGGCCGACCTGTTTATCCGTCAGTTGAGCGCCGCCCTTGAGGGAAACAAGCCCGAGAAGGAAGCGTATTCATATCTCGATTTCGTCGCCGACCAGCAAGAGGCCCAGGAGAGCGACGCGTTCCGTGCCGCCGAGCAGTTCTTCGCCGAGCGCCTGCAGACTTGCGAGGGTGCCAGCGAGATTCCGTCGGATCTCCCGAAGACCGATGCTCAAGGCTTCATCGGCGAGGCGGTGTGTCCGGTGAACCACGACGAGGTGTCATCGTTCTGCCGTGAGCGCGAAGTAACCCCGGCGCACCTATACCTTGCCGCTACGGCGTATGTGGTGTCGCGTTACACCAACAACCGCGATGTATATCTCTGCACCGTAAGTAGCGGCCGCTCCAACCTGCGTATAGCCGACACGGTGGGTATGTTTGTCAACACGCTGGCCTTGGGCCTGAATGTTGGCGACACCAGTGCAATGGACTATGTGAAAGCTGTGAGCGCTACCTTCGACGAGACCTTGCGTCACGAGGACTATCCTTTCGCACGCATCGCTTCGGACTACGGTTTCCGTCCCGCAATTGCCTACGCCTATCAGGTAGGAGTGCTTTCGGAATACACCGTGGGCGGCCATACCATAGGTCAGGAACTGCTGGAACTGAACGTGCCCAAGTTCAAAATCAACATCAAGATTGAGAACCGCGGTGTGGTGGTGCAGTATGACGACTCGCTATACAGCGAGGCTATGGCCGACTCGCTCTCGCAGAGCATCGTTGCCGTAGCCAACGCCATCTTAGCCGCTCCCGATGAGCGCATACGCAAGTTCTCTATTGTGAGTTCGCAGCAGGAATCAGCACTCGAGTCGCTGCGTCAGGTCGCCACCGGCGACGCCCCGCTGCCGCTGTTCCACCAGTGTATAAGCCATTATGCCGCCGAACAGCCTGAACACGAGGCGTTGGTGGCAGTTGACGCCCGCTATACCTATGCCGAAATGGACGCCGTGACCACACGCATCGCCAGCGCACTGCAGGCCCACGGTGTGCAGGCCCGCGACCGTGTGGCGCTGTTGCTGCCCCGCACGAGTCGGTTGATACTCTCGCTCTTCGGCGTACTTAAAGCCGGTGCCGCATATATCCCATGCGACCCCGACTATCCAGCCGACCGCGTGAAACTCATCCTCGAGGACAGCGAGGCGAGATTCATCATCACCACAGCCGACCGCATGGAGTCGTTGCCCGCAGGCAAGGCCATAGATGTGGAGACCCTTGTCGACAGTAACGCTGAGTATCGCCGTCCCGACATCACTCCCGACGACTTGGCATATCTTATCTACACCAGCGGCTCCACCGGACGTCCCAAGGGTGTGATGCTGCGCCACGAAGGTATCTGCAACTACCTCTACGGTCATCCGGCGAATGTGTTCGCCCATGCCGTGAAGACCGATGCCACGCGCGTGTTGAGCGTGACCACCATCTCGTTTGACGCCGCTCTGCAGGACATCGGTATGGCGATGTACAACGGCAAGACACTTGTGGTTGCCACCGAGGAGCAGGCCAACAACCCGCTCGAACTGTCGCAACTCATCAGCGACCAGCGCATCGATATGGTGTCGGGTACACCCTCCCGTTGGCTCACCTGGCTCACCAGCGACGATTTCGGTAAGGCTATCGCCAACATTAAGATTGCCCGTGCCGGTGGCGAGAAATTCTCTGACCAGTTGCTTGAGCAACTCAGCAAGACTACCACTGCGCGCATCTTTAACTGCTACGGCCCTACCGAGATTACCGTGGCATCGAACAATAAGGAACTCCATGCGGGCCAACCTGTTACCGTGGGTCGTCCACAGCTCAACGTGAAGGAGTTTGTGGTCGACAGCGACGGCAACGAGTTGCCCGTGGGCGTAGTGGGCGAGCTCTACATAGGCGGTCGCGGCGTTGCCCGCGGTTACAACAACCTCGACGAGATGACGCGCGAGCGCTTCGTCGAGTACCACGGCGAGCGCGTCTACCGCTCGGGAGACTACGCGCGTTGGCTGCCCGACGGCGACGTGGTGATACTTGGCCGCACCGACCACCAGATTAAGTTGCGTGGTCTGCGCATCGAGCTTGGCGAGATTGAGAACGTGATGCTCAAGGTCGACGGGATGAAGAAGGTTGTGATTATGATCCGCAAAATAGGCGGCAAGGAGCATCTTTGCGCCTACTACACCGCCGAGCGTGAGATTGCACCTGATGCACTGAAGGCCGAGATTTCGAAGAGCCTCACGCAGTATATGGTGCCCACGGCCTACCTGCAGTTGGCCGAGATGCCGATGACTCCCAACGGCAAGACCGACGTGAAGGCACTGCCCGAGCCGCAGCTTGCTGTGAGTTCAGCCTACGAGGAACCGGTGAACGACACCGAGCGCGCGTTCTGCGACATCTTCGCCGAGATACTGCAGATGGATAGGGTAGGAGCCACCGACAACTTCTTCGAGCTTGGCGGCACCTCGCTTGTGGTGACTCGTGTGATTATCGAGGCCGACAAGGCCGGCATACATGTGGCATACGGCGACGTGTTTGCCAATCCCACTCCTCGCCAGTTGGCACGCCTGGTGACAGGCGATAGTGCCGAATCTGGCGACGACAGCACCACGCAATACGACTATACCGCCATCGACAACCTGCTTCGCGGCAACACGCTCGCGGCCTATCGCCGCGGTTCGCTGCGTGAGTTGGGCGACGTACTGGTGACTGGAGCCACCGGTTATCTGGGAATCCACATCCTGCGTGACTTGATTGACTCCGATGCCGGCCAGATTTACTGTCTGGTTCGCGGTAAGACCGTCGAGGCAGCCGAGCGTAGGCTCAAGACACTGCTGTTCTACTACTTCGCCGAGTCGTTTGCCGACCTCTTCGGCTCTCGCCTGCACGTTGTGCTGGGCGACGTGACCTCCGACTTCAGCCAAGGTCTGAAGGTCGACACGGTGTTCAACTGCGCCGCTATCGTGAAGCACTTCAGCAAGGGCACTGAGATTGAAGACGTGAACATAGGCGGCGCCTAACGTTGTGTGGAATACTGCATCGAGACCGGTGCGCGTCTTATCCACATCTCGACGGCGAGCACACGCGGCCTCTGGACCGGCGAACCCAAAAGCGACATCTTCACCGAGCAACGCCTCTTCATGGGTCAGTATCTGGGTAACAAGTATATCTACTCGAAGTTCATGGCCGAGCGTCTGATACTCGAGGCCGTGGCTCTGCACGGGCTCGATGCGAAGATTATGCGTGTGGGTAACCTCGCTGCACGTTCGACCGACGGCGAGTTCCAGGCCAACTTCGCCACCAACTCGTTTATGGGCCGAATCAAGGTGTACAACATGCTCGGCGCATGTCCGCACGCTATGCGCGACAAGCGCGTGGAGTTCTCGCCCATCAATGAGGTGGCACACGCCATCGTCCTGCTTTCGGGTACTCCTCACGAGTGCTGCGTGTTCCATCCGTACAACATCCACGGTCAGTTTATGGGCGATGTGCTCAGCGGTTTGACTGTGGTGGGCGATGGAGTCCGCTTCGTCGAGCAGGAGGAGTTTGAGCAGATTATGGACGCTGCTAAGGACGATCCCGTGAAGGCCAAGGCACTGTCGAGTCTGCTCGCCTACCAGGATATGGCTCACGGCCAGAAGACTACCGACGTGACGCGTGACAACGGTTATACCACGCAGGTGCTGTACCGTCTCAATTTCGCCTGGTCGCCCACATCGTGGGACTATGTGGAGCGTATGCTAACCGCGATTGGAGCCTTGGGCTTCTTCGACGCCGACATGATGATGTAATACCATCATGAGGGTAGTATTCGTTTTACTATTTGTAAGCATTTTTGTCGGCCTGTCAGCTCAGCAGGCCGGCAATTATCGTCCGTCGGCCGATGTGGTGTTGGATTCGACCAATCTTCCGATAGTATTCATCAATGTAGATCATAGGATGATTTACAAGGAAAGCAAGATTACCGGAAGGATGACCATTATCCACAACGGCGAAGGCCGGATGAACTATGCCGACACGGTGCTGCATCCTGGACAAACGATTGATTACGATGGGTATATCTCAATAAAGTACCGAGGATCTTCATCGTTTACGGGGTCGCCCAAAAAGCCATACAACATCCGCACACTGGCTCAACCTCTTGAAGCTGGAGGAAAGAAGCAGAAGGTGAATCTGCTGGGAATGGGCAGTGACAATGACTGGGCTTTGATGGCACCCTATGCCGACAAGAGTCTGATGCGCGACCTACTTACATATAAGCTTGCCGAGCCGTATTTCGAGTGGATGCCTGAGGGCCGGTTCTGTGAGATGATTCTCGACGGCGTGTATTACGGCGTGTACGTTCTTCAGGAGAAGGTGTCGAAAGGTAAAACACGTCTTAATCTCGATGACCCCGGTGTGAGCGGGGATGCGCTTACAGGCGGATATATCGTGGAAGTGGATAGGTACGACGGTGAGAATACCTATCAATCGCCTTACGAAGCGACGTATACCGATTTGGCTCCGATGGGCAGTGTAGTCAGCATTGCTATGGACACACCCGACAATGATGATATCACGCCTGCTCAGAGGGATTATATCCACTCGCGGATAAGAGCGATGGAGGACGCGTTGTGGGACGACGCTTTTGACACTGAGCCACGCGGCTACTCCAGATACATTGATGTACAGTCGTTTGTCGACTTCCAGCTGTCACAGGAGTTTACCCATAATATCGATGCATATCGGCTGAGTGCAAAGATGTATAAACGCCGTGACAGCCAGGACTCGTTGTTCCATGCAATGATATGGGACTTCAACTTCGCATATGGTAACGTGAATTACGACGACGGTTTTCGTACCGACACGTGGATGTATCTTGCCAACGACGTGATAATCAGTGCGTGTATGCAACCATTCTGGTGGATAAAATTGAATCGTGACCCGAACTACACTGCGCTGGTGGCAAAGCGTTGGCTGCAGTATCGCAGAGAGTCATATAGCGATGAAAACATCTATAACACCATCGACTCGCTCGCACAACAGCTCACGGTTTGCTCTGCAATAGAGAGGAACTCTGCCGCATGGCCGGTGTGGGGATGCAGTATATGGCCGGCTTATTATAACGCCGAATCATTCGAAGACGAAATCGACTATCTGAAGGCGTGGATAGGCCGGAGGCTTAAGTTTATGGACAATGAGTTGCTCGCTGCTGGTGATGTTAACCTGGACGGCACGGTGAATGTGGGCGACATTTCGGCGTGTTACAGGGTGTTGACCGGCAGCGAGACCAATCCACGGGCCGATGTGAACAAAGACGAAGTCTATAACGTGGGCGACCTGTCGTCGATCTACAGGATTATTCACAAGTCGTTTTTTGTTGAAGATAGAGAGGGTTCTCCCTTGCCTTGATGGGGAATTGATAGGAAATGGCGTTTTTTTTCAACGGAATTGGTGTAAAATAGTTGGAAATGTAAAAAAATGTTATTACCTTTGCAGGCGAAAATTGCAGTTCTGCAGGCGCGTCGCGGTCGATTTTAACAGCACCACGGGGTCGAAAAGCGGTGGCAGCAGAGCAGAACAACGGCTGTAACAAGCAGCTAATGAAGTTATAAGAATTGTTAAACATCGGTGGTGCAAGTTTCGTTTTTATTATGAAGAAATTTTTATTGATGATTGCAGCAGTGGCCATGATGGTGTCCTGCGGTGGCGGTGAGAATGCAGCAAGCGGCAGCAAAGCTGAAGGTGGTGACCTGAGTTTCTCGGTACAGAACGGTATCAGTGGTACTACTGGTTCGAAGAACTGCTTCTTGCCCGAGTTGGGCGCTCCCATCAAGTTTGAGGTGGCCGACAATGGCGCAAATGCTGATCTTACAGCAAAGGTGACTATCAAGCACAGCGACAAGACCGAGTTTGAGGAGATGAAAGAGCCCGCTAAGCTGTGGATCAGCGGTCGTGAGGATGCCAACAAGGATGTGAAGCTCACACTTACTGCCGATGAAGACAGCCAAAAGAAGCTGGCCGAGTGGCTTAAAGCGGCTCCCGGCACCGAGTTGGAAGTTGTGTTCAAGGGCACAGTACCCAAGGCCGACATGGAGAAGCTGAACGCTAAGGAGTGCACCAACACGCTCGTGTTCTAAACTTTACAACCATCCATTACAAATACGGGAGGACGCCACTGGTGCCCTCCTCGTTTATGATAGAGGGCGGGTTTCTCGTTGGGGAATCGCGCTTCGCGCTGGGGAATCGCTCGCTCTGCTCGCTGGAGAATCGGCGGCGTTGCCGCCTGGGGAATCGCTCGTTTTGCGAGCATGGGACAGTGGGTTGGGACTCGGAGTTCTCAGAGTTCTCGGAGGACTCGGAGTTCTCAGAGGAGGCGGCCTTGCCGGCTGGGACACTTGTTGTGGCTATGTTTGTGACTACGTGGGACAGTGGTTGGGGCATGGGTTGTGAATTGGGTGGGTGTTTTTTGCATTTTATGTTTTGTTGTTGGTGGGGACAAAAGCAATATTTGGAGTGATGGTGGTGTTGTTAGGGAAAGAAAGAGGAGGGCGCTTCTGAAGTGCCCTCCTCGGTGTTTTTGGTTGTCTGTGCTGACTATGTGCTATCGTTGTCTTATCACCTGTTTGGTGGTGGTCGTTGAGCCGTCGGAGAATCGTGTTACCACGATGTTGATTCCTGGGAACGGTTGCTTGCTGCGTTGTCCCATCAGGTTGACGTATTCAACTGCTACCGGTTGGGCCGAAGACACGATACCAGTCACGCCAGTAATGATGCCACCTTCTTTATGACCCTGTTGTGAAATCTGCAACGGATAGGCCGTATACGAATTGCCTTCGGCTTTCAGTCGTGGTGAGCCGCTGGGCGTGGATGTTCGGCGAATGATAGCCAACATTTCATACACGTCGCCTTCGTGGAGCGTGGGCGCTTCAGACAACAGGTAAGAGTCATTATAGCCGAACTCACCGATGAGTCCTATGGCGTTGATGTTTTGACCGGCTTCGTTGATACCTTCAATGGTGACGAACTTCGTACCGTCCCATTGGGCCCATATGATGTGGGCATATTCCATATTCTGCGGTTCGACGAAGAAATAGGTTTTATCGCCTATTGTCTGTGTGCCTTGGAAACTTGCGGGCACATAAGTGTTGGGCGTATAATGGTCTACCTCGCCAAACTCAGGCACTTTGGTCAGCTGAATCTCAGCGTTGGCGGCGTTGGTGAGTTTTCCAAAGAAGTTAGTGATTTTTTTCTCAGCCATCAGCGTAGTAGCATGCTGTCCGTCGGGGAGTCTCAGGGCAACCCATCGGTTACGGCTGTGTGGCGGATTCTCCACTTTCTTGTTGGTGGCGAGGTAATCGATTTGTCCTTCGGTTGCCTCCGGCATTTCGAGTTCTGTGTTCTCCTTGCAGATGAGCAGTTTGTCATGGTCGACGGCAACCACCAGGCTCAAGTCGGCGCTAACCTGATATTTGTTCTGAGTGTCGCCCGAAGTCAGCAGATTGTCGAGCGTAGTAGGAATAATTAGAACCACCTCGGTATTTACATCGAGATAAGCCTCGTTGCCGTTGATTGTGCTTGGAGCAGATGCGCTGAAAGCGAGTTGTCCGTTGGCGTTGAGAGCGAGCGATTTGAGGTTGTTGGAGTTGTCCTGGTTGGGGAAATATTTCGTACTCGACTGGAGCAAGTTGCCTGCCGGTACGGCCCCGCTTGCCGCAGCTGTCTTGGTGGGCACCATGCGGTTTTCTTCGATGTCGTTGCTCTTGGTCTTGATAATGACGCTCGTTCCAGCGGGAATGATGTTACCGGTTAAAGGCTCCATCTCGAAGGTTCCTTCAGTCTCATCGACACTTTTGACAATGTAAGGAGTCATCTGCTCGGGATTGAAGAGGATGTTCCACGAAGTGCGCAACGTGGTGTAATAGTCGTCGCCCACTGGCAGCAGTTTGGCTGGGTCGAGCGAGAAATAGTTCTCACAGGTCTCCAAGTCCTTGTCGATTGGCTCGATGTACCATTTTGATTTATCCAAGTCATCATAAGGAGAAGAACTCACACTCGCCCCGTTTTCATCAGCCATATAAAGAGGCTGTCGGTTGGGATGAATACTCCAAGTATTATCTGACGAATTTAATGCCATTGTAATATACTCGCCAGCAGATTCATTATAATAGGTGCTTGTATTAGCATTTTGCATTGCATATTCATATACATCACCTCCCGAGATGTGGTGCTTAGATATCTGGACGACAGAACCTGCTGAATAAGTTGCCACCTCACCGCTCACAAGTTGCAAAGCCGAGAAATTGGTTATAGATCCCAAATCGCTTATGGCATTGAATCTTCTTGATGTTTCTTTATTCTTAAACCTATAGAAGTTATAATCTGTTTTATAATTTGCTATATATGTTCCTGCATTACTTTCGTCAATTGTGAAAGTCCATGGATTCTCCATCGAAACTATTTCTCCGTCTTTTGTCCAGCCTGTGAATTTTGAATTATAGTTGTTGGGATATGCCCACAATGTCACTTCTTCGCCTATAGTATTCTCTGGCTTGTCGATAGTTGCTGTTAAATACTCGGAATTTTGAGATTCTACTGAGACATATTGATTTGTGATTTCTTCGTAAACTGCTATATAATTTACAGTTACAGTCCCTGGGTTTGTTTCACCAACTCCCGATTCCCCGGTGTTGTTTCCTCCACCTTTTACACCTTCACTATCAGTAAAAGGGTTTTGTGGATTTTGATCGGTTGATAGGACATTGCCATTCGCGTCTTCCCAACGCAAAAATTTGAACTGTCTTGAATCTGTCGGTATTGTATTAACATACCATTTATAAGGTAACTGGCTTTTATGAGTTTTACCATCAAAAACATGAGGCGCGTCAACACAATTGGTTGGATTTGCGGCAGCATTCTGATTGCCAGCATAAACCTTACCTGCACCAGTTGGACGAGTTTCAACTTTGGCGTTACTATAGTACCAATAGTCAGTTCCTCCTCCTCCGGCCCAAGCTTTTTGTCCAACAAGGGCGAAGAGTATCAGTAACAGCAGTATTTTAAAATTCTTTAATCTATACATCACTTTTTGTTGTTTTTGTTTTTCTTTTTTGTTCTATCGTTTAAGGCGGCTGTTTCAGCGATGCGCTTGCCGTCGATATAATTAAATACGCATCTCACTGCGAGGGTTGCAGTGATTAGTTGATGTGGAAGGTCTAACTGTTCGCTCAGTGGTGTGGCCAAAATGAAAAGCGCCAACACTATTGTGTAGAACAAATAGACCTTGTAGAATCCCTTTCGTTTGCGCCATATCAGCCAAATAACCAATGGTAGCGGGTTGAATGGGATTAAGTACCAATTCCAGTGGGTGCCCACAATCGAGCCAAAGCAACTTGTAGCAATAAGTAGCCCTCCCAAAATAAACTGAAAGACAAACAATCCAATATCAAATGTTCGAACTAAACTGTTCCCGACACGAAAAAATTGAAGTGTTGAAATGATGAGAGCAATAACCAGCAATCCACCAAACACCCAGACAGGCGTTACGGGATTAGGAACTATCTCTATACCTCCCTTCACCAATTCATTGCCATTGTCTTTGAGTATTGGTCGAGATCCATGCTTCCCTTCGATGTGAGAGTGAGAGAACAGAGGAATTATTACCTCAGGAGCCATGCGATTACGCATGTTCCAAGTTTCATCACATCCAGTGCCGCCTAAAGATATCAGTAAAAATTGTACCCAAGGCGACCGTCGTGACATGTGCCGGAAATAAGTGCCATTATTCTTCGTGAGAATGTCGGGCGTCTTATCGACTACGATTTCTTCATCGATAAGTGCTTGCTCAATTAGTTCAAGGCATATTGATGTGCAATTGTCGGTTCCATCATAAGAATAATTGAACAATCTATGACCGTCATTAGTGAATTCAATGTCAGCGGCTCGCCATAGTTCTTGCTTCTCCTTATTTGTTAAATTCAGCTCATACTGGACAACTCGCCGTTTTTCAGTAATGAAATCATTGATAAACACACTTGTAGGAATTGCGATGTCATGCGTGGGAGTCCATCCCATAATAAAGGCAAAGGTGCTATATTCAGGATTGTTCTCAAGAGTAAAACAATAATCCAGATTGTGTGTCGGACATTCCAAGCGAATTGCACAATGCCCCATTGCCGATACAGTTTGGGGTCCAGGGTCTATCACCAACAGGCTTGCGGTGACGAAGTTGCTGCTGTCGGGCAGCAACGGTCCGCCATTGGTCCATGGCACTTGATTCTTGGCATGGACAGCGGCGCTTGTGGCGAGCAACAGTGCTGCCACAAGCGTCAATGTCCATGTTTTCGGTGTGCAATATGCCATGGTAAGGTGAAACTATTGTTTAGCGGATGATTTTCTTGCCGTTTTGGATGAAGATGCCGTGGGTTGGGTTGACAACGCGGCGTCCGCTGAGGTCGTAGATGACATTGTCCTGCATTTCGGGCGATGCTTTGATGTCGTCGATGGCGGTTGGAACAGGCTTAGCCATGAGCCAAGCGGTATTGCCATTGATGTATTGTCCGTTAGCCGGAGCGAAAGTCACCTGTCCGTCGACCACCTGCAGCGTGCGCGTGTTGGTTTCAACTGCTTGCTGATTGTTGAAGAAAGTTCCTTGCAGCAGGTTTGTGTCTCCACCTCTCATCACCCTTGGCGCACCCTCGGCGGCTTGCCCGTCGACCGGTCGTAGCATATTGTCGTTGACGTTTTGGCTTGAGCATTCAAGCACGACAGCTGTTCTTGCGGGCACGGTGGTTGCTCCGAGTTCGGTGAGTTGATCGCTTGTAGCTTCGCCCTTATTGTTCAGAGTGGGCACGACCATTGCTTTCACCAAGTCGGGATTGGCGATTTCGTAAGCGAAGTCGGTATAGAGAGTTGCGTAGAATTTGCCGTTGCAAGCGTCGGCCGGGTTAGCGGCGAAATACACTTGTTGGTTGTCGATGGGTTCAACCATCCATTTTGCAGCGTCGGCATAGGTGAGCCTGTCGGCCTCTTTGATGATGCCCACGCTGTTGCCGTCGGGCACGAAGTATATTGCAGCGCCTGGTACGAGCATGCTGGCGTTCTCGTTGAGAGCCTGTGCGATATGGCTGTCTTGTCCGAGAGCCTGAGAGACGGCGTTGAGAGCGTTAGCCACAGCTGTTTCCCATTGCTCGTTGTCGACCATAGGCAGTTCAAGCCGCATGTAGTAAGCCGGATAATCGAACTTGTCGGCAGCGGTGTAGGTCGGGCACAATGCGAAACGACATTTAGGTGCGTCGGCACCGAGTTGTGCTGAGATTGCCTGAGAGAACGCCTCGGCTGCTGTAGCGACGTCGACCCCTTGCGTGCGCATCTTGCTCACAAGGTGGCCGTTGGTGGCAATGCGGTATACGGCACCGGGATTGAAAACCTTGGTGTCGGTATTTGCGCCGAGTCGTGGCGAACCTTCCTCGTTGAGAGTGAAATAAGGTTTGCTTCCAGCTTGAACGCCTTTGATGAACGAGTAAGCGTCGATGTCGGCTTTGTCATCCTCCATCACCCATTTGATGTCGGTGCCTTCGGCGGTGCCAGCCTCAAGTCGGTACCCGAAGCTGCCGTCGTAGTCGATGCCCATGTAGTGTCGGTTTCCCGGGTGCATGTGGGTGATGTAATAGTTGACAGCGGTTTGTCCGCCAGCGGCCTCGAGTATAATGTCGCGAATCTCTTCCCAGTCTTCGATGGCTGGAACGTCGACACAGAGGTATACCGAGCCATCGGCATCGCCGGTGGAAACCAGGTGAAGCTGGAACATCTCCTCGAGGAACCACGTTGGTTTGTCGTTGTACTCCAGGACCTCTTCGATGAGACCTTTGATGAACGACAGAGTCTCGATCATGTCGCCACCGTCGCCGCTAAGTTCACTGAGCAAGCCCTCTCCGTTGGGCTTAACGGTGTACCAAGTGTAGATGGGCGAAGCGTTTGCTTGGTCGGCAGTGATGTCGGCCAGATAGGTTGACTGCAAGGTGACATAGGTACCAGAATACACGTTTTTGATTTTGTAAACGCCAGGTAGCGGAAGTTCGTTGGCGTTCATCGAAAACAAGGCCATTGTTACGGCCAAAAAGGATAGTAGAATTTTTCTCATGATGATGATATTTAGTGATTTCTATTTTAATAGTGTTGAATTGCTGAAATTAATATGCTAAAGACTCCAATTTCCTTAGACTCTAATGTTTGGTTATTTCAAAATACAATAATATGGTTAACAATGTTTTAACAGATTGGTAGTGTGCGATTATTTAGCCACCGATTCTAGTTGTCGGTGCAAAGGTAAAAAGAATATTTAAAAAATAAAAATAATTAATGAGTTTTTTTTATAAAGCGCTTCGCGCTGGGGAATCGCTCGCTTTGGAGTCGTGTGACAGTGGGTGGGGATAAGGTCTTTAAGGACTTTAAGGCCGCTAAGGACTTTAAGGATTTTAAGGTCGTTTGGATTTGGGGTGGTTCTACATTTATCTGATGCCTAACAGCATTATTCTCGCGGGCCAGAGGGTGTGACGCAGGTAGGGCAGATGGTGGGGTGGATGGTGATGAGATTGTGATTGTGATTTTGGGGAAAGATTAGAGGCACCGTGATTTGGTGCCTCTGGTTGCGGTTGGTGTTACTCGTTGATTTCGTTGGGTTGTGGTGCGTGCCCTCTGTCGTGTCCGCGTTGGTGTCTGCGTCCTTGTCCGAAACCTGGTCGGCCTTTGCCACGTCCTTCACCGTTGCGTCGTTTGTCGATTTGGTCGTGGATATTGCGCTCGATGCTCAGGAACTGGTGAAGCTGCTTTGCGTTGAGAATCTTTGCGAAACGGTCGACATATTTGATTTGCACGTCGATGGCTTTTTTCTGATTTTCGAGCCTCTGTTTGATACGTGTTGCTTCGGTGTTGACGTCGTCGGTAGGTTCCTGCTTTTCTCTCATTGCCGGCATGACCTCGCGCATGGCTTGGTTGTACTCTTTGTACAGCGGAAGGAACTGTGTTTTCTGTTCGTCGGAGAGTTGAAGTTTTTTCGTCATCTTCTCGACTTTAGCTTCAAAGAACTGCTGTCGGGTCTGTTCGTCCCCTTCTGTTTTGATGTCTTTAGCCGCTACGTTGAAAGCGACTGTTACTGCCATTGCGGCTAATGCTATAAATGCCTTTTTCATAATCTTTGCGTTGTTTAATGGGTTGTTATTTTAATATTCCGGAATTTCGTCGATATACGAGTCGTCGATTGCCGCCAGTTGGTCGTCGTCGAGCGAGTTGAGGAACGAGTCGACGGGGTCGACTTCAGGGGCGATTCGCGAGACTGTTGCGGCGTGATGAGCCAAGGTCGCGGAAGCTACTGGCGCTGGTGTTGAGGCGTCGGTTGCCGGTTCCTGCTCGGTTTCGGTTGTTGTGACGTCGCGTTCGGCCTGCGGCGGAGTTAAATCGCTCACGCTCACGCTCGCCAGCTTTTGCCCTTCGGGCCGTGTGGCAGCGGGATTGAACAGGTAGAGCGAGAGCACAATCGCTACTGCTGCGGCTGCCGCGGCAGCTGCCGCGAGCGGTCTTCTCCAAGCCGGCTTCACTGCCGCTGGTCGCGCCTGCTGTAAAGCATTGTCGGTGACGCGTTGAATGAGCGAGTCGACATACTGGTCCTGTGGCTTGAACGGCGCCGAGTTGCTGGGTTTATTGTTGTCGGTGTTCATATCTTTGTGGCGTTTTGATGTAAATAATCTTCAATTTTTTTCACTGCGAAGTGGTAGTTGCTTTTGAGCGTTGAGACGTTGCTGCCGGTGATTTTCGCTATTTCCTCGTAAGGAAGTTCGTCGTAGTATCGCAGGTTGAACGCGATACGTTGCTTTGTGGGCAGTTTCAGCAGTGCCTGCCGGAACAGTTCTGTCGCTCGTTCGCTGTCGAGGTCGGTCTGAGCCTCGAGTCGCTCGACGAGATCAGTTCCCATAGCGTCGAGACTTTGGAATCGCCGTTTGCGGTTTCTGAGCGTCTGTAGCGCCTCGTTGTTGGCAATGGCATACAACCAAGTTTTCAGACTACTGCCGCCTTTGAACCGTTCGATACCGGTGAGCGCTTTGATGGCTGTTTCCTGCAGTGCGTCCTCGGCGTCGTCGTGGTCGACGACCACGCGTCGTATCATCCAATACAGCTCTCGCCCGTACTGTCGCATCATGATGCTGAATCCCTCGTTTCGCGTTTCGGCAGACCGCATCATTTTCACCAGTGTCGTGTCGTCGTATCTCATCGTTTACACCCCTTTGATACCCATCGCCGAGAAAAGTTGAGTTCTGTTAACCATTATTAACTTTGCGAGACCGTTCAGCCCTTTTGCTGCAGGAATTGTTGCATGCCGAGTTGGTTTTTTGCTTAATAATATAGTACTTTTTCATTTTTTTTCATTAATTTTGCCCCGATTTATATGGGCAAACCGCCTGTTTCGAGGCTGTGTTGCTTGATGAAGACATATTTGAAGAATGTGTAATAAGTTGATTGATAGGTGGTTGACGTTGCTCTTGTAACTCGTTGACCATCGCAATCATATTTGAATAACGACAAAATAAACTATTAAAATAATTATCGATGAATTACATTAACGGAATTTGGAAATTAAGCAGTCTGCTGCTTTTGGCCGTATGTCTTGTTACATGCGGCGTGGACATGCCGGTTGAGACCGACTCGTCGTTTGAGACCATGGTCGTGAAGAAATCAGACATCGAGACCCCGTTGAAGTTCAGTGCCAAGATGAAGGGCCAGTCGGATGTAACAATCTCGCCGCAGGTGAGTGGCCAGTTGTTGAAAATCTGTGTGACAGAGGGCCAACAAGTGTCTCGCGGTCAGACCCTTTTCGTGATTGACTCCCGCACGGCCCAGGCCGAGGTGCAGTCGGCCCAGGCCAACCTTCAGGCCGCGCAGGCCAACCTCCAGGCCGCCCAGGCCCAGGCCAATAGCGCAAAACTCGAGTATGAGAGCAACAAAAACCTGTTTGACAAGAAAATCGTGAGTAACTATACACTTGAGAACTCATTGAACAACTACCGTCAGGCTCAGGCGGCAGTGAGTCAGGCGAAGTCTTCGATCAGTCAGGCACAAGCCGCTGTTAGCCATGCCCGCGTAGGTCTTGGGTATTGCACAATCACCTCACCGGTGTCGGGAATCGTTGGCGAGATACAAGTTCGTGCCGGCGACCAGGTAAGTCCTATGACGCAGATGACGATAGTGAGCGGCAACAACCAGGTTGAAGCATGGTTCTCGGTTCCGGAGTCGTTGCTTGAGGAGCAAGTGTCGTCAGGAATGACGAAGGTCGACAAGAGCCACGCGTTGGCCTCACTTCCCGATGTGACCTTTGTGATGAAGAACGGTACTGTATATCCACACAAGGGCCGCGTGTCGAGTCTCACGGGCGTTGTTGATGCCGCGACGGGTTCTCTGGCCTGTAAGGCGACGTTCCCCAACCCCGACGGCCACCTGTATTCTGGCATCCAGGGCACAGTGCTGCTCCCGTGGAGTCAACAAGACGTGATCGTCGTTCCGCAGAAATCGGTAGTCCGCCTTCAGGACAAGTCGCTGGTGTATAAGGTGAAAGCCGACAGCACAGCTACCGCCATCACCGTTGTTGTCACCGATGCCGGCAACGGCAAAGACTTCATCGTGACCAAGGGCCTGAAAGTGGGCGACCGCATCGTTACCGAGGGCGCGAACAACGTTCAGGAAGGCCAGCGCGTATTGTTTCCGAAAGCCGCTAAAAAAGAATAAGCGATGAAAGGTAATATGTTCATCAACCGATATGTGATGGCGTGTGCCATCTCTATCGTGATTGCGCTCGTGGGCCTTATATGCATAGGCACCCTGCCCATCGAGCAGTACCCCAATATTGCTCCGCCAACCGTTCGTGTGTCGACCTCGTACACTGGAGCCGATGCCAACACCATCATGAAGTCGGTGATTCAGCCTCTCGAGGAGAACATCAACGGAGTTCCGGGTATGACCTACATCACCAGTTCGGCGTCGTCGTCGGGAGATGTGTCGATACAGGTCTTTTTTGAGCAAGGTACCGACCCTGACCTTGCTGCCGTGAACGTGCAGAACCGCGTGAGCCGAGCGACCTCGCTGTTGCCGTCGGAGGTGTCGAAGGTCGGTGTTCAGGTGATGAAACAACAGAACAACATCCTTCACATCGGCGCCCTTAAGAGCGTCGACGGCAAGTATGACACCGACTTTATCGCCAACTATATCGACATCAACGTGCGTCCTCGCCTGATGCGAATCACGGGTGTGGGAGACGTGTTGTCGTTGGGTAACACATACGCTCTTCGCATCTGGCTCAAGCCCGATGTTATGGCACAGTACCAGTTGGAGCCGAACGACGTGTTTGCAGCAATTGGCGGCCAGAGTTTCGTGGCCGCAACGGGTTCACTTGGCGAGCAGTCGGAGAATGCCTACCAATATTCGCTGGAGTATAAGGGCACACTGAAGACCGTCGAGGAGTTCAACGACATTGTGTTGCGCACCAGCGACGGCGGTCACCTGCTTCACTTGAGCGATGTCGCTGATGTTGAGATCGGAGCGGTAAGCTACAGCTTCACCTCGAACATCGACGGCAAGCCCGGAGCCATCTATATGGTATTCCAGGCCCCTGGCGCAAATGCTACAGAAGTGAACGCCCGCATCCACAAGCTATATGAGGAGATGAAGCCCACGATGCCTGCGGGCTTGGAATTTGAGATACTCCAGACGAGCGACGACTTCCTGTTCGCCGCGATCCACAACGTTATTGAGACGCTGGTGATAGCCATCATCCTCGTGATATTGGTGGTGTATTTCTTCCTTCAGAATTTCAAGGCGACAGTGATTCCATCGATATCGATTATAGTGTCGCTGCTTGGAACCTTCGCGATTGTATCGATTGCGGGCTTCTCGCTAAATATATTGACGCTGTTTGCGTTAGTGCTGGCCATCGGTACGGTGGTCGATGACGCCATCGTTGTCGTGGAGGCGGTGATGGCGAAAATGGAGGGTGGCGTCACCGATGCCCGTGAGGCCACCCGTCAAGCAATGAGCGACGTGTCGGTCGCCGTGATTTCGTGTACACTGGTGTTTATGGCGGTGTTTGTACCTGTGGCGTTTATGCCCGGCACGTCGGGATCGTTCTTCACGCAGTTCGGTGTTACGCTTGCGTCGGCCGTTGGACTGTCGTGTGTGTCGGCGTTGACCTTGTGTCCGGCCTTGTGCGGCATCATGATGCGCTATTCTAAAGACGGCAAGGAGAAGAAGAATCTCAACTATTACGTCACGAAGGCGTACACGGTAAGTTACAACGCCATTCTGAAAAAATACAAGAAGAGCGTTAGCCGCTTTATCAAGCGCCCCATCATATCGGGCATCCTGCTGGCCGTTACGGCAGTGCTGCTCGTGTTCTTCATGCGTTCGCTTCCGAGCGGCCTCGTTCCGCAGGAGGACCAAGGCGTGTTCTTCGCCGAGGTGCGCGCCCCCGAGGGTTGCACTCTGCATGAAACCGAAGAGATAGTGAAGCGCGTGGAGCAGAAAGTGAAGAAGATACCCGAGCTCGAGAGCTACGCCGTGGTGAGTGGCTACGGTATGATGGCCGGCCGCTCTGGAAGTTGCTACGCTACCTTGATTATCCGTTTGAAAAACTGGGACGACCGCCCCGGAATGAACCATAACATCATGCTTGTGTACGGCCGTTTCGCCTATGACTGCAAGGACATCAAGAACGCTTTAGTGATTCCGTTCCAGATGCCTCAGGTTCCGGGCTACGGTTCAAACAGCAGTGTGAACTTAGTGCTACAGGATATGCAGGACCGCCCGATGTCGGACTTCAATGTCGATGCCAACAAATTCCTGGCGAAACTTAACGATCGACCTGAAATCATGATGGCGATGTCGGCTTATTCCGAACGTTTCCCGAAATACCAAGTGGAAGTTGACGCAACGCAGTGCGACCGGTCAGGCGTTTCACCGGCCTCGGTGCTGCGCACCTTAGGTTCTTACTGTGGTGGTTCCTACGTCGGCAACTTCAACCAATACGGCAAGGTGTACCGCATTATGGCGAACGCCGCTCCAGAGTACCGCCTCGACCCGTCGTCGCTGAACAACATCTTCGTTCGCGTACAAGGCGGGAAGATGGCCCCCATTTCGGAGTTCGTGAAGTTGAAGGAAATCGTGGGTTCGGCCTCGGAGGACCACTTCAACCTGTTCCAAAGCATCACATGCGGTGTGATGACCGCGAGCGGTTATTCGGAGGGCGACGCGCATAAAGCCATCGCCGAGGTGTTCAAGCAAGAGATGCCCAACGGCTACAGCTACGAGTACGGCGGCATGTCGCGAGAGGTTGAGGAGACGTCGGGCAGCAACGCCACCGCATTGATTTATGTGGTTTGCGTTATCCTTATCTATCTCATTTTGGCGTCGCTGTATAACTCGTGGTTTACACCGTGGGCCGTGCTGCTGAGTGTGCCGTTCGGCCTTATGGGTTCGTTCGGAGTGACCTGGCTGGTGTCGCTATTGCACTTGCCCGGCATGGAGAACAACATCTACTTGCAGACCGGTGTGATTATGCTAATCGGCCTTTTGGCCAAGACGGCCATCCTCATCACCGAGTTTGCTGCGGAGCGCCGCGCCCAGGGCATGAGCATCCGTGACGCCGCCTTCGCGGCGTGCGAGGAGCGTCTGCGTCCTATCCTGATGACCGTTGTGACGATGATTGCGGGTATGATACCACTTATCATTGCCGGCGGCGCAGGCGCCAACGGCAACCGTGTTCTTGCCCTTGGTGTCACCGCCGGTATGGCAGTAGGTACGCTTGCGCTGTTGTTTGTCGTGCCAGCCTTCTTTATCGTGTTCCAAAAACTTCACGAGAAATATCAGGGCGGAGCCCCGGCCGAGGAGGTGCAGCCAGAAAAAATAGAAGAACCGAAGGAGTCGAAGGAACCGAAAGAACCTAAAAAGTTGAAGGAACCTAAGAAAACAGAGGAAACCAACAAAAGAGCAAACGAAGACAAAGATGAAAAAGACAAAGAAAATAAATAAATTGTTGGCCGCATTAGTGCTGGGCGTTTTGTTCACCAGTTGCGGAGTCTACGACAAATATGAGCCGAACGTGCATGTTCCCTCCAATGTGTTGGGCGACAAAGTGCTCGTGGCTTCCGACACGGCGATGGTCAGGCAGTTGTCCTGGCGTGAGTTTTTCACCGATCCGTTGTTGCAGCGTCTGATTGAGACCGCTCTGGAGCGCAACACCGACATCCATACGGCGCAGATTGCCGTCGAGCAGAGCGAAGTGTCGCTTCATGCTGCGAAGCAAGCCATTTTGCCGTCGGTGAGTTTCTCGCCGTCGGGCACGATAGCGAACTTCAACCACATGACGTCAAAGACCTACAACGTTCCGCTTCAGGTTAGTTGGGATCCGGGTTCGATTGGCTCCTACACGACCAAGAAGCGTGCCGCGAAAGCACGTCTGTTGCAAGCGCAGGTCCGTGAGGAGGCAGTCCGCGCCAACCTGATTTCGGCCGTTGCGCAGCAGTATTGCCTGCTTCAGGCGTTGGACCGTCAACTTGAGATACTCTATTCCACCGATAGCCTCTGGGGTAAATCGCTGGATGCGCAGAAGGCACTGTGGGAGAACGGCCGGGTATATTCGACCGCTGTGAACCAGCTTGAGTCGTCGTGCATCAATGTCAAGACCCAGATTGTAGACACCCGCCGCAACATCCGCAGCGTAGAGAACGCCATCTGCCGTCTGCTTGCGATATCGCCGCAGCATATTGAGCGCAGTCCATGGGGCGGTTTTGAGATTCCGCAGGTGTTTACCGACGGAGTTCCGGCTCGACTGCTCGAGTTGCGTCCTGACATCCGTCTTGCCAATTACGCCATGGAAGAGGCATTCTATAATATGCAGACAGCCCGCTCGGCGTTTTTCCCGGGTTTCAACCTTTCCGGATCAGTAGGTTGGACCAACAGCGCTGGCGGTGCCGAGCTCAATCCCGGCAAGATATTGACGAACATAGTGGGCTCGATAGTGCAGCCCATCTTCGCCCGCGGTCAGTTGAAAGCCAACCTTAAACTCGCGCAGCTCACCCAACAGGACCTGAGCAACCGTTATGTTCAGACGGTGATTGACGCCGGCAACCAGGTGAACGAGGCGTTGGCCGATTGTGAAGCCGCTCGCGAGAAATTCGGCTATTACCAGCGTCAGATTTCAGTGCTTGACGAGGCGTATGTGGGCACGCACGAGTTGATGGACAACGGCAAGGCCAACTACCTCGAAGTGCTTACAGCACAGGAGAGTCTGCTGTCGTCGCAGCTGAGCCAGGCCATGAATATGTACGACGCTGCTCAAGCCGTGATAGAGCTCTACATAGCCTTAGGCGGAGCGATATACTAAATAGATGGCTTGTCGTCGCTATTGTGTTTTTTTGCGATAATAATTCCATTTAATGAAAAAATTATTACCTTTGCAGCGATTTTAGACTGGTCAGTTTGATGCCCAGCCCATATCAATTATGAAATAAACCATAAAGGTGATGAGACAGAAGTTCATTTATAACATACTCATAGCGAGTGTTTTACTTGTGCTGACATCGTGCCAGCACGACGAGCCCCGCCCGAAATTCAAGCCTGTGGAGGAGCGCAAAGTGCTGCTTCTCACCAGCGAGGGACATATTTATGACCAGACGGGCGAACGAATCATGGAACTCCCCAACTGTGAGTACGCCAGCGAGATTATCGCCGACGGCGACGACTATTTCGTGTCGGGCAAGACGACAAAGGAGCGTGTGGGTTACTGGAAAAACGGCAAGTGGAACACGCTTCATGTGGACTTCCTCGAGGATGTGGAACACGAGACCCAGGGTATAGGCAAATGGGAAAGTTACATTTTTCTTTTTGACTACCCCAACATCCTGCGAAACAGCGGCATTTTTCCACTTGTTGACAGCGAGATATTCGAAAGTTCGGGTGAATGCATGGCCGTGAGTGAAGGCAAATGTTATGTGGTGGGCCGTGAATACCACCGTGAAAACGGCCGATTTGAAGCCGTTATGTACTATGAACAAAAAGGCCGCTATGTCAAGGAGATTCTTCCCAAGCCCAGTGATGATGTGAACTCCGCTGCATATACGGCTTTCGCATGGGAAGGCACTCACACAGTGGTTGGTGGCCGAGTAGGTGAGGATCCATGTGTCTGGATTGACAAGCAGTTGCAGGTGCTCCCCCGCACCTACGACGTGCACGATGACACCGGTATGGGACTTCCTATGGCTGTGATAAGTTCAGTGACGTGCATCAATAATCACGTCTATGCTGTCGGTTCGGAAAATGATTATGACGGCAATGAAATTGCGACCATGTGGGTTGATGGCGTTCCCCGCCATCTGCTGTCGGGCGACAAAGGTGTGTATTGGTCGTGGCTGTTTGAGATCAACAGTTATGGTGAAGACTGGTATGCGCTTTCGATTGAGATGGCCAAAGTCACCGAAGATGACACCAAAGTAACCATTCTGCTTTGGTATAATGGTGCTGTCATCGCACGTTATCGTAATATTGATATTGTGAACTTCGCGGTGGTTTGATAAGGAATAAAAGTCGCAAAAGATAAATTAGGAGATGAAATATTTTAAGATTATAGTTCTGTTTGCGGTCATGGGAGTTGTTACTCCTGTGTCGGCGCAGATTACCAACCTCGGCAAGGAACAGGAAAAGGTCAACGTCGACAGTATAGTCAAGGACTTCGACAGCCGTCCGTTTTTCGGCATCTACAAGGATAACTATTTCACTTTAGGTACAGCCTTGAATGAGAAGCCTAACGAGTTTAACAGCGACGTGAAGTTCCAGATTAGTTTCCGTCAGCGTCTGACCAAGTCGATTTTGCCGTTCCACAGTCACTTGTTCTTGAGTTACTCACAGAAGGCAATGTGGAACATCTTCGAGGAGTCGTTGCCATTCCATGACCTGAACTTCAACCCGGGAATCGGTATCCAGGGCCTTATTATCCACAAAGGCAAACTGGTGGGTAACGCTACGGTGCTTCTTGAGCATGAGTCGAACGGCCGCGACGGTGAGGCCTCGCGCAGCTGGAACAAAGTGTCGTTTGGCGGCACGGCGTTTATTGATCCACGTCTGATGGTTCACGCTAAGTTCTGGATTCCTATTGTCGACGGTCAGAACAACAAGGACATCCTCAAGTACAGCGGTATATTCCAGGCCGGCGCCCAGTTTGTCTCGTCGAACAAGCGCTGGGTCGCCGACGTGACGTTTGTCAAGCGTAAGGGCTGGAACTGGAATTTCAACACTATTATCAACGTTGGTTTCCGTATCCTCAAGAAGGACAACCAGTTCCTTATGTTGCACTTTTACGACGGCTACGGGGAGAACATGCTCGACTACAACAAGTACCACTGCCGTTTGCGTATCGGTCTGCTGATTCGCCCGACGTGGTTCAGCGATTTTTAGACTTGTATAATTCGACAGCAGATGAAACGCTTTTACCTGATGTTGGTGCTTGTGCTAAGCATGCCATTGGCGTTGCTGGCTCAAGAGCAGGACACGACGGCGACCGCCATCGCGGCCGACAGCGTTGTGCATCAACCGAAACGTAATATTGTTCAGCGCCTCAAGCAGCGTATCGAGGACAAGCTGAATGAACCGTTTGACACCACTCACGACAAGCGCTACTGGTGGCGTGCGATGAAACACGGCAAGGTAAACTTCAACGACACCACGATGGGCTATCCCAGGTTCCTGCTTTTCTGCTGGAAGACCTATAAGTGGGGTGACCGCGCCTTCAACAGTTATGATCCTGAATATGTTCAGGGCACGGGCAAGAACTGGAAACTTATCTTTAAGAGCGACAACTGGGTGGACTCTTATATCGGTCGGCCGTTTGAGGATGTGAAAATGGTGATGAACAGCAATCTGGTGTCGAACATCGGATTATCGCTGTCGTTCATGGCTGTGAGTCTCGGCTACTCGATAAGCATCAGCAATCTGATTCACGGTGGCAAAGTGTCGAACAAGTTTGACTTTTCTTTCACTTGCGCCCGTTTCACAGCCGACCTTTACTACTGGGAGAACCGGAACAAGATGAATGTGACCTACATCGACGAGAGCCTAGGTGACGAGCGTCACAAGCTGCGCCAGTCGGGCATCACACGCAAGGCGATGGGTCTGACGGCCTATTATTTCTTCAACAACCGCCGTTACGCGCAAGCCGCGGCCTACTGCTTCTCGAAATACCAGAAGCGGAGCGCCGGCTCGTTTTTAGCAGGCATCAGCCTTCAGCACTTCGATGTCAAGTTTGATGCAGATCAGTTGCCCGAAGAGGCGCGTGAGTATATTCCCACGCAGGAAGCTGCCCCCCGCATCCTGTACAACGACTATTGCGTTCTTTTCGGCTATGGCTATAACTGGGTTCTTGGTCGCAAATGGTTGCTGAACGTGACCTTGACTCCGTACATCGGTTACCGCTACAACATGGCACCTCATACCGGCGAAAACGTGAGTGCACTGTCGCTGAATCTTCGTGCGCGTATGGGCTTGGTGTACAACCACAAGCAATTTTTCGTGGGTCTTCACGGATTCGCCGACCATCACCGATACAAGTCGAAAAGCAGCCATCTGTTCAACTCGACGATAGACTTTGCGGCGCTTGCTGGAATTCGTTTTTGAATGCCGAGACAAAATCGTCTCTATATTATATAATAAGGTGTATCGGGGCTGCGAGGTCAAAAAAGCGTTTTTTTTGAAAAAAAAGTGCGAAAATATTTGTCAGTTTAAAAATTATGAGTAATTTTGCACCGCTTTTGGGACTTAATGTTGCAATTAAGGCAAAGGCAGAGGACATTTAAAAGACTGTTTTTAAGCATCCGAAATGGGAAGATCGCATAGTGGCAATTGCGGCGGACTGTAAATCCGCTCCTTCGGGTTCGGTGGTTCGAGTCCACCTCTTCCCACCCAGATGTCCTGCGGAAGTAGCTCAGTTGATAGAGCATCAGCCTTCCAAGCTGAGGGTCGCGAGTTTGAGCCTCGTCTTCCGCTCTAACGGAAAAGGATTGCCTATGTAGCTCAGGGGTAGAGCGCATCCTTGGTAAGGATGAGGTCGCGGGTTCAATTCCCGCCATCGGCTCAAAGCGCAGGAGATAAGGCCAGTGCGGCCGACGCTCCGAGCAAAGAAATAAGCACAATATTCTCGCCTCGGGAGGGCACCCCTCAGGAGGGCACCGAAAGGCGGCTCTACCTTGAAAAGGGGTTCCGGAGAGGGGCGGTGGATATGTGTCGTTAATAATGAGGTAAAAGTTAATCATTTAATTCAATAACAAAGCTTAAGTTATGGCAAAAGAGAAATTTGTAAGGACCAAACCGCACGTAAACATTGGTACTATCGGTCACGTTGACCACGGTAAAACCACTTTGACCGCCGCAATCACGCTGGTGCTCTCGAAGCAGGGTTATTCTCAGCAGGAGGTTCGTTCGTTCGACTCGATCGACAACGCCCCCGAGGAGAAAGAGCGTGGTATCACCATCAACACCGCACACGTTGAGTACGAGACTGAGAACCGTCACTATGCACACGTTGACTGCCCGGGCCACGCTGACTATGTGAAGAACATGGTTACTGGTGCTGCTCAGATGGACGGTGCAATTGTAGTTATCGCCGCCACCGACGGTGTGATGCCTCAGACCCGTGAGCACATCCTGCTCGCCCGTCAGGTAAACGTTCCCCGTCTGGTTATTTTCTTGAACAAGTGCGACTCTCCCGATGTTGACGAGGAGATGATCGAGCTGGTTGAGATGGACGTTCGCGAGCTCCTCAGTGAGTATGAGTTCGACGGCGACAACACTCCGGTTATCAAGGGTTCGGCACTTGGTGCACTGAATGGTGAGCCGAAGTGGGAGGAGACCGTTCTGGAGCTGATGAAGGCTGTAGACGAGTGGATTCCCCTGCCCCCGCGCGATATCGACAAGCCGTTCCTTATGCCTATCGAGGACGTGTTCTCGATCACCGGTCGTGGTACTGTAGCTACTGGCCGTATCGAGACTGGTATCATCAAGGTTGGTGACGAGGTTCAGATCATGGGTCTGGGCGCCGAGATGAAGTCGGTTGTCACTGGCGTTGAGATGTTCCGCAAGCTGCTCGATCAGGGTGAGGCTGGTGATAACGTGGGTCTGCTTCTGCGTGGTATCGACTACAAGACCATCAAGCGTGGTATGGTTATCTGCCACCCGGGTCTGGTTAAACCGCACGATCACTTCAAGGCTTCGATCTATGTGCTGAAGAAGGAAGAGGGCGGCCGCCACACTCCGTTCCACAACAAGTATCGTCCGCAGTTCTACATCCGCACACTTGACGTGACTGGTGAGATCACTCTCCCCGAGGGCGTTGAGATGGTGATGCCGGGCGACCACGTTGAGATCAACGTTAAGCTGATCACTCCGGTAGCATGCAGCCAGGGTCTGCGCTTCGCTATCCGCGAGGGTGGCCGTACCGTTGGTTCGGGTCAGATTACCGAGATCATCGACGACTAATAGTCGATTTCGGGCACGGGCCAAACCGGTCCGTCCTTACATAGCAAAAAGCCGCGGCGTTGCCGCTGGAAGCCGAAAGGCGATAGATCGCAGCCCGCGGCTTTTAAATACACGGGAATAGTTCAGTTGGTAGAACGACGGTCTCCAAAACCGTAGGTCGTGAGTTCGAGTCTTACTTCCCGTGCAATTTTACGAAATAACATTTATAGTTAAGGATGAAGAATTCAAAAATACTTACGGATCTCCAAGAGTCTTATAACGAGCTCGTTCATAAGGTATCTTGGCCCTCGAGACAAGACCTTCTCAACAACACGGTCCTGGTGATGGTAGCAGCTTTGCTGTCGGCATTGGTGATTTGGGCTGTTGACCTGGCGATCAACGGGGTGATGAACCTGATTTACGGTATAGCATAATGCTTGCGAGAGCGGCAGAGCTTCCAACTGCCGCGTTGAGCGAGATGATGCTATCGAGAGTGGAGACACCGCAGAGCGCGACGCGCTGCTGTCCCGTCCGGAGCAAGAGCACCGCTTCCACTTAAATGCTCAATCCGGAACTTCCATGGCTCAGCTGCTGCTGCGAGTGAAGCTGCGTTTTCCACTGGGATTAGTAAAAAGTGAAAATTGAGAGAGAGTGAGGTTTTGAATCCGCGTGTCGTGCGCCCTGTGGGCTGCGCGAACCCTTGACGAGACGACTTCAACGTTTTTAACGACAAGAGACAAAACACTATGTCAGACGAGTTACAGAATGCTCCCAAATGGTATGTTCTTCGCGCAATCTCCGGCAAGGAGACGAAAGTGAAGGAGATGCTTGACGCCGCGTGCAAGAACACCGACCTCGGAAAGTACGTCACCCAGGTGCTCGTGCCTATAGAGAAGGTATATGTTACACGCGGGGGTAAGAAGGTTCTGAAAGACAGGACCCTGTTCTCGGGCTATGTGTTTGTCGAAGCCGTCCTCAGGGGCGACGTGGAGGATTACCTCCGGAACACCACCAACGTGATTGACTTTGTTCGCGGTCGCGACGTCGCACGCCGTCCGGAGCCTATCCGCAAGAGCGAGATAGACCGCATGATGGGCGCAGCGATGACCGACGACCAGTTGGACGAAGCGTTGGGCAACGATTTCATCGTGGGCGAGAAAGTGAAGGTGACCTTCGGTCCGTTCAACGGTTTTACCGGGGAGATCGAGGAGGTCAACCGCGAGAAGCGCAAGTTGAAAGTGGCTGTGAAGGTGTTTGGTCGCAAGACCCCTCTCGAGTTGGAGACCTCGCAGGTAGAACGCGAGTAAGCCGGCTTGATTCCGACCGAGCGATCTCAGTGCCTGGCCAGGCGGCCTGAGGGTGATGTTACGCGCCCTGCTGACGCCCAGCCGCGAAGGCACGGAGAGAGCCGGGCAGGATGAATGTCGCGTGAGCTTGCATATTGATTTTTTATTTTTTAAAAATCACAACTAAAAAGATTTAGAAACAATGGCTAAAGAAATTGCTGGACAGATCAAATTACAGATTAAAGGTGGGGCCGCAAATCCCTCGCCTCCCGTAGGTCCCGCTCTGGGTTCTAAGGGTATCAACATCATGGAGTTTTGCAAGCAATTCAACGCCCGCACCCAGGCCAGCGCCGGCAAGGTGCTGCCCGTTGTGATCACCTATTACGCCGACAAGAGCTTCGACTTCGTAGTGAAGACGTCGCCGGCAGCCGTCCAGGTTCTGGAGGCAGCCAAGGTGAAGAGCGGCTCAGGCGAGCCCAACCGTCGCAAGGTTGCATCGATCACATGGGAGCAGGTACAAGCAATTGCTCAAGACAAAATGCCTGATCTGAACTGTTTTACGCTGGCATCGGCGATGCGCATGGTAGCAGGCACAGCAAGAAGCATGGGTATCACTGTTAAGGGCGAATTCCCTGAAAACGTTTAAAAACTTCAATTGACATGAGTAAACTGACAAAAAATCAAAAGATTGCCAAGGAGAAGATTGAAGCCGGGAAGAGTTACACCCTGAGTGAGGGCGCAGCATTGGTGAAGGAAGTAAACTACGCCAATTTTGACGCTTCGGCTGATATCGACGTGCGTCTTGGTGTCGACCCCCGCAAGGCCGACCAGAACGTTCGCGGTGTCGTATCTTTGCCCCACGGAACCGGTAAGGTAGTACGCGTGCTCGTCATGTGTACCCCTGATGCCGAGGCTGCGGCTAAAGAGGCAGGCGCCGACTACGTTGGTTTGGACGAATATATTGACAAGATTAAAGGTGGTTGGACTGATGTTGATGTTATCATCACACAGCCCCAGTGCATGGGCAAGCTTGGTCCGTTGGGCCGCATCCTCGGTCCTCGTGGCCTTATGCCGAACCCCAAGAGCGGTACTGTTACCCCCGACGTGGCTAAGGCCGTGAAGGAAGTGAAACAAGGAAAGATCGACTTCAAGGTTGACAAGAAAGGTATCGTTCACACCTCAATTGGCAAGATTTCGTTCCCACCCGAGAAGATCAAGGAGAACGCAAAGGCGTTCATCGACACTTTGGTGAAGCTGAAACCGGCAACCGCCAAGGGTACGTATATCAAGAGCGTTTATCTTTCGAGTACTATGAGTCCCGGTATCAAGATCGACGTCAAGTCACTTGACGAGTAATCTTTAAAAGAAAGGAAACAGAACAATGAGAAAGGAAGATAAAGCAACTCTTATTGAGAAAATCAAAGATACTCTTGCACAATACAGCTGCGTATATCTGACTGAGACCACTGGTCTCGACGCTGAGAAGACGACTGCGCTCCGCCGTGCGGCCTTCAAGCAGGACATCAAGCTGTTCGTTGTCAAGAATACACTTCTTCGCAAGGCGATGGAGCTGTCGGATATCGACTACTCCGGCCTTTATCCCGCCCTGGCAGGTTCGACTACGCTCATGCTGAGCAATGTTGGCAATGCACCTGCTAAACTTATCAAGAGTGTCCGCGGCAAAAAGGAGAAGCTTCCCGCGCTGAAGGCTGCATTTGTTGAGGAGACGTCGTATCTTGGCGCCGACCAACTGGAGACTTTGGCAACAATCAAGAGCAAGAACGAGCTTATCGCCGACGTTGTGGCATTGCTGCAGTCGCCTGCTAAGAACGTCATCAGCGCTCTTCAGAGTGGAGGCAACACTATCCACGGAGTACTCGAAACATTATCAAAAAAAGAAAATTAATAACACAACAAACATTTAAATCATACTAAAATGGCAGATTTGAAAGCTTTTGCAGAACAACTTGTTAATCTCACCGTAAAGGAAGTTAACGAACTGGCTCAGATCCTCAAGGACGAATATGGTATCGAGCCCGCCGCAGCCGCTGTTGCTGTAGCCGCTGGCCCCGCTGCAGGTGGTGCAGCCGCTGAAGAAGAGAAAACCGCATTCGACGTGGTCCTGAAGGCTCACGGTCCCGAGAAGCTGAAAGTGATCAAGCTCGTTAAGGAGCTCACCGGTCTGGGACTGAAGGACGCAAAGGAACTCGTTGACAAAGCTCCTGGCACGCTCAAGGAAGGTCTCGCTAAGGCAGAGGCTGAGGGCATGAAGAAGCAACTCGAAGAGCTCGGCGCCGAAGTTGAACTGAAATAAAATAACCTGAGCTTCAGGTGATTAGGTTAAGAATCCCAAATCATTTTGTCGATTCTTAACCTTTTTGTGTCATTTTTTATTTTTGAGTTCACTTTAATTTATTTTTCAATGTCGGTTAAAAAAACAAAACGAGTAAATTTTGCACGCGTCAAGAATCCGTATCCTTATCCCGATTTTCTTGAAGTGCAATTACAATCTTTCAGAGATTTTCTGCAGTTAGATACTCCCACTGAGAAAAGAAAAAACGAGGGACTCTATAAAGTGTTCAGCGAGAATTTCCCCATAGCGGACACTCGTAACAACTTTGTACTTGAATTCCTTGATTATTATATCGACCCTCCGCGTTACACCATCGAGGAGTGTCTCGACCGTGGCTTGACCTACAGCGTGCCGCTGAAGGCCAAGATGAAACTATATTGCACCGACCCGGACCACGAGGACTTTGCGACCACCGTTCAGGACGTGTATTTAGGCACGATTCCCTATATGACGGACAAGGGTACGTTTGTGATCAACGGAGCCGAGCGTGTGATAGTATCGCAGTTGCACCGTTCTCCTGGCGTGTTTTTCGGCCAGAGTGTGCATGCGAACGGCACGAAACTCTACAGCGCCCGCATCATCCCGTTCCGCGGTAGCTGGATGGAATTTGCCACCGATATCAACAACGTGATGTATGCCTACATCGACCGCAAGAAGAAGTTGCCCGTTACGACCCTTCTTCGCTCGATAGGTCTTGAGACCGACAACGACATCATCCAAGTGTTCGGCTTGGCAGAGGAAATTAAAGTGACCAAAACCAACCTCAAGAAAGTAATAGGCCGCAAGCTTGCCGCCCGCGTGCTCAAGTCTTGGACCGAGGACTTTAACGATGAGGATACAGGTGAAGTCGTATCAATCGAGCGTAATGATGTAATTATCGACCGCGACACCGAGATTACCGAGGAGGATATCCCGGAAATCCTGGATTCGGGTGTTGAGACCATCCTTCTTCATAAGACGGATGTGAACACGGGTGAGTACCAGATTATCTTCAACACGCTGAACAAGGATACTTGCAACAGCGAGAAAGAAGCTATCACCTATATCTATCGTCAGCTGCGCAATGCCGAGCCGCCCGATGACACGACGGCTCGCGAGGTGATTACGAACCTGTTTTTCAGTGAGAAGCGCTATGATCTGGGCGATGTGGGCCGTTTCCGTATCAATAAGAAACTGGGCCTTCTGACTCCGGACGATGTGCGTGTACTCACCAAGGAGGACATCATCGAGATCATCAAATACCTCATCGGCTTGATTAACAGCAAGACCGATGTGGATGATATCGACCACTTGAGCAACCGCCGCGTGCGCACTGTAGGCGAGCAGCTCTACAACCAGTTCGGTGTAGGTCTGGCGCGCATGTCCCGCACCATCCGCGAGCGCATGAACGTGCGTGACAACGAGGTGTTCGCTCCGATTGACCTGATTAATGCGAAGACCATTTCGAGTGTGATCAACACGTTCTTCGGAACGAACGCGCTTTCGCAGTTCATGGACCAGACGAATCCGTTGGCCGAGATCACGCACAAGCGTCGTATGTCGGCTCTGGGTCCTGGCGGTCTGTCGCGTGAGCGTGCCGGATTTGAGGTCCGTGACGTGCACTATACCCACTACGGCCGTCTGTGCCCGATTGAGACCCCTGAAGGCCCGAATATCGGTCTTATCAGCTCGTTGTGTATCTATGCTAAGATCAACAAGCTCGGTTTCATCGAGACACCGTACCGCAAGGTTGAGAACTCCCGCGTGAACCTCAACAACGACGAGATTGTCTACCTCACCGCCGAGAGCGAGGAGGGTAACATCATCGCCCAGGGCAATGCGCCGCTGAATGCCGACGGTACATTCCAGAAGAGCCGTGTGAAGGCCCGTCTGGACGCCGACTTCCCCGTGGTATCGCCCGACAAGGTGGCTCTTATGGACGTGTCGCCCCAACAGATCGCATCGATTGCCGCCGCCATGATTCCGTTCCTGGAGCACGACGACGCCAACCGTGCGCTGATGGGCGCGAACATGATGCGCCAGGCCGTTCCCCTGCTTCGCAGCGAGGCTCCCATTGTGGGCACCGGAATCGAGGAGCGTTTGGCATATGACAGCCGCACCCAGATTCAGGCCGAGGGCGATGGCGTGGTGGAATATGTCGACGCTGAGATTATACGCGTCCGCTACGACCAGACCGAGGACGAGGCATTCGTGAGTTTCGAGGAACCGGTGAAGGTATATCAGTTGCCTAAGTTCCGCAAGACCAACCAGAGCACCACAATCGACTTGCGTCCTGTGTGCAAGGTGGGCCAGCGCGTGCAAGAGGGCGACATCCTCACCGAGGGTTACTCGACCGCTGAAGGCGAGCTCGCTTTGGGCCGCAACCTGAAGGTGGCTTACATGCCGTGGAAGGGTTACAACTACGAGGACGCCATCGTGCTTAACGAGCGCATGGTTCGCGAGGACATCCTGACTTCGGTCCACGTCGACGAGTACACTCTCGAGGTGCGTGAGACGAAGCGCGGTATGGAGGAACTCACCAGCGATATTCCTAACGTGAGCGAGGACGCCACCAAGGACCTCGACGAACGCGGAATCATCCGTGTGGGTGCTCACATCCAACCTGGCGACATCCTCATCGGTAAGATTACCCCGAAGGGTGAGAGCGATCCCACACCTGAGGAGAAACTGTTGCGCGCCATCTTCGGCGACAAGGCCGGTGATGTCAAGGATGCCTCCCTGAAGGCCAACCCGTCGCTCAAGGGTGTGATTATCAACACCCGCCTGTTTGCTCGCGCCGTGAAGAAACGTCGCACCAAGGGCGGTGACCCGGAGCAGGAGCGTCTCGACGCCGACTACGGTCAGCGCATGGCCGAGGTCAAGGAGCGCCTGATTGAGAAGCTGCTTGTCCTCACCGAGGGCAAGACCTCTCAGGGCGTTAAGGACTTCCTCGACACTGAAATCGTGCCTAAGGGGTCGAAATTCACTCCAGAGGTTCTGAAGAACATCGACTACGAGAGCGTGAGCCTCGTAAAGTGGACCGCCGACGCACACCGCAACGACATGATTCGCGCTTGTGTGATGAACTATCTCCGCAAGTACAAGGCCATCGACGCCGAGCTGCGCCGCAAGAAGTTCGACCTTTCGATAGGTGACGAGCTTCCCTCGGGCATCATGCAGCTGGCAAAGGTCTATGTTGCGAAGAAGCGTAAGATTGGTGTGGGTGATAAGATGGCCGGTCGCCACGGTAACAAGGGTATTGTGTCGCGCGTGGTGCGTCAAGAGGACATGCCGTTCCTTGCCGATGGTACTCCCGTCGACATCGTGCTCAACCCGCTTGGTGTGCCGTCGCGTATGAACCTGGGTCAGATTTTCGAGGCTGTGCTCGGTTGGGCCGGCCGCGAGCTCGACGTCAAGTTCGCCACCCCGATTTTCGACGGTGCGTCGCTCGACGACCTTAACAAGTGGACCGACAAGGCCGGCATTCCCCGCGTGGGTAAGACCTGGCTGTACGACGGCGGCACTGGCGAGCGTTTCGACCAGCAGGCAACTGTGGGTGTGACCTACATGCTGAAGCTCGGTCACATGGTCGAGGACAAGATGCACGCCCGTTCGATTGGCCCGTACTCGCTTATCACTCAGCAGCCGCTCGGTGGTAAGGCGCAGTTTGGTGGTCAGCGTTTCGGTGAGATGGAGGTATGGGCCCTTGAGGCGTTCGGCGCCAGCCATGTCCTTCAAGAGATACTCACCATCAAGAGTGACGATGTCACTGGCCGTTCGAAGGCCTACGAGGCAATCGTCAAGGGTGATCCCATGCCGCCGGCCGGCATTCCCGAGTCGCTCAACGTGCTGTTGCACGAGTTGCGTGGTCTCTGCCTCAGCGTCAAGCTGGATTAACAACTTGGAAACAATTATCGTCTGTTCTTCTATTACATAAGATAAGAAATGGCATTTAGAAAAGACAATAAATTAAAGACAAACTTCTCACGTATCACTATCGGACTGTCATCGCCCGACGAGATACTTGAGAACTCGTTCGGCGAGGTGCTCAAGCCCGAAACCATCAACTACCGCACATATAAGCCCGAGCGCGACGGCTTGTTCTGCGAGCGTATATTCGGTCCGGTAAAGGACTACGAGTGTCACTGCGGCAAGTACAAGCGTATCCGCTACAAGGGTATCGTGTGCGACCGTTGCGGTGTTGAGGTGACCGAGAAGAAAGTGCGCCGCGAGCGTAGCGGCCACATCCAGCTTGTAGTGCCGGTGGCCCACATCTGGTATTTCCGTTCACTTCCCAACAAGATTGGTTATCTTCTGGGTCTTCCCACGAAGAAGCTCGACTCGGTAATCTACTACGAGCGTTATATCGTAATCAATCCGGGTAATGTGATTTATGCCGACAATGAGTCGTTTGCCGTGAAAGAAAATGCTTGGAAGTCGACCAACAAGGACATCCAAGCCAACCGCCTGCACAAGTACGACCTGCTGAGCGAGGAGGAGTATCTCGAGATTATGGAGAAGCTGCCTCGCGAGAACGGCATGCTCGAGGATGACGACCCCGCGAAGTTCATCGCCAAGATGGGTGCCGAGGCTATTTTCGACCTGCTGTCGGAGCTTGACCTTGACTCACTGTCGTATCAACTGCGCGACCGCGCCAGCAACGAGGGCTCGCAGCAGCGCAAGACCGAGGCTTTGAAGCGCCTTCAGGTCGTGGAATCGTTCCGTGCGAGCAAGACTCTGAACCGTCCGGAGTGGATGATTTTGAAGGTCATTCCAGTGATTCCGCCTGAGTTGCGTCCGTTGGTTCCGCTCGACGGTGGTCGTTTCGCCACGAGCGATTTGAACGATCTTTACCGCCGCGTGATTATCCGCAACAACCGTCTGAAACGCCTTATCGAAATCAAGGCGCCCGAGGTGATTCTGCGCAACGAGAAGCGTATGCTTCAGGAGGCCGTTGACTCGCTTCTTGACAACTCTCGCAAGTCGAGTGCCGTGAAGAGTGACGCCAACCGTCCGCTCAAGTCGCTCAGCGACAGCCTCAAGGGCAAGCAGGGACGTTTCCGTCAGAACCTGCTTGGTAAGCGTGTCGACTATTCGGCCCGTTCGGTTATCGTTGTCGGTCCGGAGCTGCGCATGGGCGAGTGCGGTATCCCGAAGGATATGGCAGCCGAGCTGTACAAGCCTTTCGTGATTCGCAAGCTCATCGAGCGCGGCATCGTGAAGACGGTAAAGAGCGCGAAGAAGATTGTGGACCGCAAGGAGCCCGTGGTATGGGATATCCTCGAGAATGTGATGAAGGGCCATCCGGTGCTTCTGAACCGTGCTCCGACACTTCACCGTCTGGGTATCCAGGCGTTCCAGCCGAAGCTCATCGAGGGCAAGGCCATTCAGCTTCACCCGCTGGCTTGTACCCCGTTCAACGCCGACTTCGACGGTGACCAGATGGCTGTTCACCTTCCGTTGGGCAACGAGGCTATCATCGAGGCTCAGATGCTGATGCTCATGCCGCACAATATCCTGAATCCGGCCAACGGCGAGCCTATCACCGTTCCGTCGCAGGATATGGTACTCGGTTTGTACTACATCACTAAGCTCCGCAAGGGCGCCAAGGGCGAAGGACTTACGTTCTACGGCCCTGAGGAGGCTCAGATTGCTCTCAACGAGGGCAAGCTCGCGATGAACGCCATCATCAACGTGATGGTCGACGATGTGGACGAAGAGGGCAAGCCCTACACCCATATCGTGGAGAACACCAGCGTGGGCCGCATTATCTTCAACCAGAGTGTGCCCCATGAACTGGGTTACGTCAACGAGCTGATTTCGAAGAAGTCGCTGAAGAAAATCATCACGAAGGTGATTCGCAACTGCGGTGTGCCTCGTTCTGCAAAGTTCCTCGACGACATCAAGAACCTGGGTTACTACATGGCGTTCAAGGGCGGATTGTCGTTCAACCTCGACGATGTGCTCGTGCCAAGCGAGAAACCCGAACTTATCGCCGACGGTGACGCACAGGTGGAAGAAGTGATGAACAACTACAACATGGGTTTCATCACCAACAACGAGCGTTACAACCAGATTATCGATATCTGGACCCACGTCAACAGCCGCCTTACCGACACGCTGATGAAACAAATCAGCGAGGACCAGGGAGGTTTCAACTCGGTGTACATGATGCTCGACTCAGGTGCTCGTGGTTCGCGTGACCAGATTCGTCAGCTTTCCGGTATGCGTGGTCTAATGGCCAAGCCGCAGAAGTCGGGAGTTGAAGGCGGTCACCAGATTATCGAGAACCCGATTTTGGCAAACTTCAAGGAAGGCTTGTCGGTGCTCGAGTACTTTATCTCGACGCACGGTGCCCGTAAGGGTCTTGCCGATACCGCTTTGAAGACCGCCGACGCCGGTTACCTGACTCGTCGTCTGGTCGACGTGGCTCACGACGTGATTATCACCGAGGACGACTGCGGTACCCTGCGTGGTCTCGTATGCCGCGAGGTGAAGAACAACGACGACGTGGTAGCCACCCTCGGCGAGCGCATCGTAGGCCGCGTGTCGGTTCACGATGTTGTCGACCCGAGTACGGGTGAGGTGATTGTTGAGGCTGGCGACGAGATCAGCGATGCCGCTGCCGAGCGTATCAACAATTCTCCTATCGAGTCGGTCGAAATCCGTTCGGTCCTCACCTGCGAGGCCAAGCACGGCGTGTGCGCCAAGTGCTACGGCCGCAATCTTGCCAACCACCGCATGGTGCAGAAGGGCGAGGCTGTGGGCGTGATTGCCGCACAGTCGATTGGCGAGCCTGGTACCCAGCTTACCCTTCGTACGTTCCACGCCGGTGGTGTGGCGAGCAACCTTGCAGCCGTGTCGAAACTGGTGTCGAAATATCCCGGTACTATTGAGATTGACGAGTTGCGCACTGTCAAGGACAAGGACGGTGTCGACATCGTGATTGGTCGTATGGCCGAGATGCGCATCCTCGACCCGAACACCAACATGGTGCTCACAACATCGCCCATCGTGTACGGTTCTAAACTGTTCGTCAAGTCGGGCGACACTGTCGAGAGCGGTCAGACCATCAGCGAGTGGGACCCCTTCAACTCCGTTATCGTGAGTGAGGTGGGCGGTAAGCTCCGTTTCCAGAACCTCGTGGAGGGTGTCACCTATCGCAACGAGGTTGACGAGACGAGTAACAACAGCGAGATGATTATCATCGAGTCGAAGGACCACAACCGTATACCTGAGGCTCAGCTGTTTGCCCTCGACGCCGTGGAAGGCGACGAGCCGGTAAAGACCTACTCACTGCCTGTGGGCGCCCACCTTATGAAAGAGGAGGGTGAGGAGATTGCTCCTGGTGAGGTGTTCGTGAAGATTCCGCGCGCCAGCAGCGGTGGTGCCGGTGATATCACCGGTGGTCTGCCCCGCGTCACTGAGTTGTTCGAGGCCCGTAACCCGAGTAATCCCGCTATCGTGAGCGAGATTGACGGCGAGGTCACCTTCGGCAAGATCAAGCGCGGTAACCGCGAGATCAAGGTCACCAGCAAGATTGGCGAGGAGAAGAACTATCTCGTGCCGCTGAGCAAGCAGATTCTGGTGCAGGAGAACGACTACGTTCGTGCCGGTACGGCTCTGTCGGACGGCGCCATCACTCCTGCCGACATCCTGCGCATCAAGGGCCCGACAGCCGTTCAGGATTACATCGTGAACGAGGTTCAGGATGTGTACCGTCTGCAAGGTGTGAAGATCAACGACAAGCACTTCGAGGTGATTGTGCGTCAGATGATGCGCAAGGTGAACATCCTCGACCCGGGCGACACCCGCTTCCTCGAACAGGAACTGGTAGACAAGCGCGACTTCATGGATGAGAACGACCGCATCTGGGGCAAGAAGGTGGTGATCGACGCCGGCGACTCGCTCGATGTGCAGCGCGGACAGATTATCACCGCGCGCAAGCTGCGCGACATCAACTCGGCCCTGAAGCGCCGTGACCTCAAGCAGGTGAAGGTGCGTGAAGCAATGCCTGCTACCAGCGAGCAGATTCTGCAAGGAATCACCCGCGCTGCTCTGCAGACCAAGAGCTTCATGAGTGCCGCTTCGTTCCAGGAGACCACCAAGGTTCTGAACGAGGCCGCTATCAAGGGCAAGACCGATTATCTCGAGGGCATGAAGGAGAACGTGATTTGCGGTCACCTGATTCCCGCCGGTACCGGTCTGCGCGAGTACCAGACGCTCGTAGTGGGCAACAAGGAAGAACTGGCCAAGGCAGCCATGCTGCGCGAGGTCGACGACCTGGCCTTCACCGAGCAGGATCTCACCGTAGTGAGATAAGCCGCTTGCGGCTTATACCGATTCACAGCCCCTGCCGCCAACGTGGCGGCAGGGGCTGTTACTATAGGCGTTAAAATGCATACTGATTATTTTGCTACATCCCAAAAAGGATCCTTTTCTGCTTCTTCTTCCTGAGCCTTTCGTTTTTCTTCTTTATGCTGTTTTCTTAAAGGGGCATTAGGCCTAAACTGATATTCATCATTGCCCAGAAGTATAGTGAAGTTTTTGTTCTCCATAAGTAATTTCGCAACTTTATCATTTACTATTAGGTCGACATTGGGATCGCCGGTTCCACTATCACCATCACCTTTCAGTGTGATATGTCGCCATGATTCATCACCTGCAACTTTGAGCCCAATCTTCACTCTTCCAAATTCCTTTTTATATAGATCGTTCCATACCACGCCAAAAACAGTGTTATAGTGGCCTGTTCCGCTATTGATCTCTGCAACCGTACAAGAAATCTTGCCGTCCACTGAATGTATCTCGGCCCAATAATTCTGTGTTTCGTTTAGTTTGTCTTCAGTAGTTCTGTATTCCCAATTGGAACTGGTCTGTGGTGTTTCATCTACTTCATCTGACACTTCTTCTGCAGGCTCAGATGCAGACGCTACTACTTCTGCAGAGTCTTCAGGGGTGACATCGCAGCTTGAAGAAGCTACACCGTCTGCGCAGGAAGACAGGTTTAACATGGCTATTGCAGCCATCAAGAAAGTGAATAATGATAAATTTCTCATAATTGTATGTGTTTATTTGGTTATAAAATAGTTTGCTCTTAAACGCTTAAGGGGTTGCTTACCAGTCGAGGCCCAATCGGGTGAGCATCGTTTGTGCTTCTGGGTTTCCTTTTTTTGCCAAGCCCCTAAGCATTTCAATCGCTTTTGCTTCGTCTTTGGCTACACCTTGGCCAAAGTAATAGCACGTCGCAACTTGACCAATTGCATTTTCATCTCCCTGGTCAGCGGCTTTTTTACTCCAGTAAAACGCTTTATTATAGTCTCGTTCTACCCCTTTGCCGGTTGCGTAAAAATACCCGAGTCGACACTGTGAAAAAGCGTCTCCCTGGTCGGCCGCTTTTTGATACCATGTGAAAGCCTGTTTGAAGTCTTGTTCCACGCCGTTGCCGTTGTCATAGCACATACCGAGGTTGGCTTGCGCTTCAGCGAGTCCTTGTTCTGCCGCTTTGCGGAAACATTCGACCGCTTTTTCGTAGTCTTCCATACCGTAATATTGCTCTCCTTCTTTCAACGTGGCCTCGGCACTTTGTTGCGAGCATGAAGATGCACTAAACATGGCTATTGCAGCCATCAAAAAAATGATTAATGATAAATTTCTCATAATTCTTTTAATTATAGTTAGTTAAATGTTTTGATATGGATCGCTTACCAGCTGAGACCCAATTCTTTGAGCATCGCTTGAGCTTCCTTTTCTCCTTTTCTTGCAGCGGTTCTAAATAGCTCAATTCCTTTTGCTTCGTCTTTGGTTACTCCTAATCCATAGTAATAGAAAAGGCCAAGTTGTAAACATCCATATGGGTCTCCTTGGTCAGCCGCTTTTCGGGTCCAATAGACACCTCGTTCACGGTCTCGTTCTACCCCTTTGCCACACATATAAAAATAACCAATCCGGCCTTGTGCAAAAGCGTCTCCTTGTTCGGCTGCTTTGCTTAACCAATATCTGGCCTGTTTGTAGTCTTGTTGTACCCCTTGCCCGAGTTCATAACACGAACCGAGGGCGGTTTGGGCTTCAGCGAGTCCTAGTTCTGCCGCTTTTCGGTAGCAGCTCACCGCTTGTTTGTAGTCCCTCGCATCGTAATATCTCTCACCTTGTTTTAATAGTTGCTTGGCATTGGAAACTCCTGTGGCACTTTGAGTTTTTTTGACTGGCTGTTTTCCGCTGACTGCAGGCTCTTCTGCCAAGCAGGGAGATGTGAATATGATGGCTGTTGTTGCCATCGCAATGATTAATAAATAAAATGTTTTGTTGCTCATAATTGTTTTTTATTGGTTATGATTGATTGTTCTAGGAATAGACTTTAGAAACTTGATGTTTAGCGTATCCTTATTACCTTATAAATAGTGCTGTGTATAGAGCCAAATCACAAAAGCTATAGCGGCGATTATGAAGAACAGGATAGTCAGTAAGATTCTTTTTGCTCTGCGTTTCCTTATTCGCGATCTTTCTTGCCTGATTATCGCTCGTTCTTGCCTGATGCGCGCCCGCTCTTGCCTGATTTGTTCTTTCTTTGCGGCGTCGATTTTAGCCCTTGTCTGTTTGTCGATCGGGGCTGTTGTTCCGCAAAAGTCGCATACAAAGTTGTAGCCTTGTATTGTGTGTAATTCGGCGCCGCAGCTGGGGCAGGCAGCCAAATCGCTTGAATTAAGCGTCAGTTTGGTCGGGTTGCCACATTCCGGGCATTTTCTCATGGCCTCATCGTAGATTGAGCCACATTCATGACATGTTATCATACTTGTTGTTGTGTTGTGATGTTTTTATTGCTGCGAAAACTACAATTGCTTGAAAAGCGAGGCACAGGATTATGCCGACAAGATAGTAATTGTTTTCCCATTTGCTTGGCGCCAGAAGTGCCAGGATGAATTCAATGATGCAGATGACAGGGAAAAGAATGTGGAGAGACACTTTAAAACCATCCCTCATGTTGCTTTTGGCCACCAGCCACAAGAGTAATGCATTGACCAGTAGCGCGCATGATGACATCACGACATTTTCCACGTGATAATCCTTGAGGATGATTCCAGCCAGAATATTGACTACAATCAATATAAGGCATATTATGGGAGTTAGTGATTTCATACTTCTTATGTTTTAAAAAATGATTTGTTGCCTATTATTGCAAGATTTTATTTATGTTGTGCTAATGTCTGAAAAATGCGGAGCATTGAGATGTGACAATCATTGTAACAATAGTTGCAATTATAGACCAAATAATAATCAGGAAGTGCAGTTTTACTCTATTCTGCCTGGTTTGAGATCTTATGCGCCTGATTTGGGCCCGCTCACGTTCACGCTTTTTGTCGATACTGGCCTTTGTGCGACTGTCAACCGGGCTTGCTGTCCCGCAAAAATCACATACAAACTTGTAGTCTTGTGTCCTATGAAGTTCGGCTCCACAGTTTGGACAAATAGGCGTTTCGTCTGATGGCGTCGGGTCGGTGAGGCCTGTGGGGTTGCCGCATTCCGGGCACATCCTCAAGGTCTCATCGTAGATATTCCCACATTCGGTACATTTTATCATACTTATTGTTGTGCTGAGAGATTTATATTGCAGTGAATGCTTTCGTCATTTGAAAAGCGTGCCACACGTTTATGCCAATTTTGATACACTCTCCCCGTTGGAATGTTTGCCACATCAAAAACAAGCATAGTTTACAGTGGCGGCACGGGTGGGGGAGTGCTGAACAGCGAGGCGAACTCCTGCATGGTGGCAAGCTGTGCCCAGTTGGCCATTCCTGCCTTCCATGCCAGTTGGTCTCTGGTGACGTGTCCGTTTTGGATGGCGGTCACAATGTCGTTGAGACTGTACGGGCCCTGCTGTGCGCCGTTGACAACAACATAATACTGCGCCTCGGCGCTCGGGACAGGCGGCGGCGCTGCAGCGCTTGGCGATGGAGCCACGTTTTGGGGGTTGACATTCATGTGCGAAGCAACCGAGGCCATCTGTCCTCCGGCCATCACACCAGCACCCAAGCCAAGTCCGGCCCCCATCAAACTGCCGGCTGCGCCGTTGTTTTTCGCCGCTCCCTCGAGCACATTGAAGCTGCGTTCCATCTGATAGACGTCGCGCCCCGTGATTTTTAATCTCGCTGCCAGGTCTTTTGCTTCTTTTAGCCGCAGGAAGCTTGGGTCTCTTTCGTTGACATTGATTGATATAATGTCAAACACTTGCAGCAACAAGCCATACTTGTCAAAGTAGTCTTTCAGCCGTTCCTGTGCGTATAGTGAAATATCAGTCAGGTGCGAATTGATATTCAATATCGAAATCCCGTCTTTGGTCAACTTGTCGGAGAAAATGTTTGTCAGTTGCGACAGGATTTTCCCTTTGAAATAGACGTTGAGGTTGCCGGAGGAGAAGGCACTACGGTTGCCGACCAACGTCTCGATCAGTTTCCTGGGGTCGCCTACCTTGAAGCCATATTGTCCGTAAGCCCGTACCGGCACGATGATTTCATATTTAGGATCTTCGATTTGTAACGGTGTTGTTGTTCCCCAATTAGAGTCGAGGATAGATAACCTGTTTACAAACCACACTTCGGCCTGAAAAGGCGAGTCACTGCCGAATGGCAGGTTTACAAGGCGGCAGAGGAGGGGTATGTTGTTGGTCGACAGGGTGTACGTGCCACTATCGAAAATGTCACATATCGCCCCGCCTTTAACAAAGATTGCCGTCTGCCCCGGATGCACAACCAGTTGAGTTCCCAAGCGCAGGTCGTAGCTTGGGAACTTCTGTACCAGAATCCCTGGTTGCATCTCACATTTTACAACATCTACTATTGCCATGTTGAGCGTGTTTTATTTTAGAAAAGCGGGAATGGGCTTGTCGTGTTGACAAACTTATCGTTGAATGTCTCATCGGTCATCTTAAACATCATGATTGCCTGGATGATGCACAGTATCCAAACCGCACAGGAAGGTGTGGCAATGAATTTCAGGGATGTTGTGAACCAGATGAGTATTCCGATGAGGTTGGCTCCCAGGAATACGACTGCCGGAATAAGTTTGCCAAGATAGAAATAATGTACACCGAAGCCTCCCAGGAACAGAGCCATGAAAGCCGTTGTCATCCTGTCTTTGGGTCCGGCAATGGGGTTGAAGCCTTGAGGTGTTTGTGCGTTTCCATTCATTGGATTGCCGCACTTGGGGCATGATGTCGCATTCTCTGATACCATGTTTCCACATTGGTCGCATTTAATAAGTGCCATAAAATACAAGGTTTTAATGGTTAATAATATTTTTTTGTTGTCAAAAATATGTCAAATGGTTCAGATGGCAAGCGTCCATTTTGTCCACTTGTTTTTCGGGTTGAGCCGGCATGGGTTATGGCGCAAAAAAACGAGGCGGAGTCGATGGTTCTCGCTATCGCCTGCGCGTGGGCTTGGACTTCCCAGTGATACACGATAGATGGAACACCAACTCCGCTTTGGGTATATTGGACCTGTTAAGGTAACTATATACGCCAAAGAAAGAGCGTTTTTCCGTCTTATTCCCGTATCGCTGATGTGCTGTAAGTGTCCAAGTTACGCGCAGTGAGAATAAAGCGAAATTCGCTGTCTCTGATATGTTACGTCATGAACTCTGAGTTCAAAACGTTGCAAAGATAGTGAATTATTCTGGAAAAACGCTCAAAATATTTTAAAAAATATGATTTCGGGGTAAAAAAGCTACGATTTGGCCGTCAAAGGTATGCAATAAAAGATTGTTGTTGCCAATCCATTTTGTCCAAATCTATTATCAGACAAACTGTATACAATGAATGAAATGATTCAGTGCGATTTGCCCCACCCGTAGTAAACCCTCTCTATTTTTTCTGTGTAGGAATTCATGAGATTTGATGCAATAGGGTTGTAATCGCTCTCAAGCACCCCCATTGGCTTGTATTTTGTTTCATATAGTCGAAACAACTTGTCGGCTATTTCGCCATAGAATTTATATATTGCGTCACCCATATTTTTGTCGAATGGCTCGATGTTAGTAACGTTTTCGTATTGTTTGAGGTATTTGTTGTAGATGGGTTGTGTGGCTACCATTAGTTCTTTGCGTAAAGTCTGTTGGTCGATGGTGGCAGGCTTTATAGAGGTCGTGGCAAGGGCGGGCTTTTCTTGATCATTGTTGATTATTATGGGCTTCTCGGGTTGGCTGGGTTGGCTGGGTTGGCTGGTCTGGCTGGTTTCGTCTTCTATGTCAGAATGTGCGGCTGAGGTGTTGGCTGTTGCTGATACTTGTGTCGCTGTTTCATTAGTGGATTTTGGGCTTAACCACCATGCAGCGACGAGTGCCATCAGTCCGGCGATGACGGCTATGACCGCGACGGCTAGCCATTTGCTGCGTTGCTTGTTCAGGTCATTTTTTATTTGCGTCGCGCTTTGGTATCGGTCTTCCTTGTTGGGCTTAGTGCATCGTTCAATCACTTTGCGGTAACGTGCTGAGCATGGGAGACTGGAGATTATTCGCCCCACGGCATAGATGTCGGTGCGGTGGTCGACCGTTCCGTTGTCGTCGAATTGCTCTGGGGCCGCAAAACTGTCGGTGCGTCCCATGGTATCGGTATAGGTGTCGGTATAACAGAATCCCAGGTCGGTGAGTTTCAGCTCGTTGCCCACGTGGGTGATGAGGATGTTGTCGGGTTTGAGGTCGAGATGTACAATCTGGTGGGAGTGCAGGTAGTCGAGAACGTCGATGAGTGAATTCAGCAGACGGTCGACATTGGCCTTGCTGTTGAAAAAAGCAGGGTTGTCCTTTGCGAATTCACTTAGAGTTGTTCCGTCGATGAACTCGGTGAGCAGGTAGTCGTCACCGCATGCGAGATAGCGCACCAGATGCGGATGGTCAAGATTGTATCCGGTCTCAAACTCTTTTCTCATTGCCGCTACATATCTCGGGTCGTTGCGCAGTTCCGGCTTCAGTTGTTTCAGGAAGTGCATCTTCCCGTATAGCTTCACCTTGAAGCACTCGCTGGTAGCGCCACCTACATTGAGCGGCTCGGCAATATCGATAATGTTTTGGTTTTGAGAGAAATTTGACGATTCCACAGTTACAATAATTTAAAGTTGATGCCTTGCAGCTTTCCGGCAGTGAATGTGCCGAGCGAATCGCCATCGCGAATCACTTCGCTCACGAGCAGCGGATAGCCTTTCACGATGTGTTCGAGGCGCAAAAGGTCGCCCACAAGCAGTTTGCTGTTCAGACTCTCCACGACGGTGAATTCATTGCTTCCCAACGACTTAATGACCAGCCGTCGGTCGGGTTGATAAGAGATTTCAATCATTGACCCCGGCTCGAGTCGCGCGGCGTTCAGCTCGTCTTGCGACTCGTTGAAGTCGGAGTTCCCGGCAGCGTTGTCGATTAGCTTAAGCGTCTCCCAGTTGTCATGGCCGAGGTAACGCGCAATGATGTTGAGAGTGGAGACGCGCGGTTCCCTCTCGTCGTCGATAAATCCGAGCAGCCGCTTGATGGTGTTGACGCCGATGTGCTCGCCTGTTTTCGACTCAATGTCGAGAGCGAGCACTGTGCAGTCGTTGGGAGCAGCGAGCCCACTGCCGCATTGCTCACTTAGTAGGTCCTTGATTTTCGGTGAGAGTCTCATTGATAATGGCCTTTTTACTGGTGTTGCGGCTATGCCGTCAGCCTTGTCATTGGATATATTCGTTTCACAATCATAGAGTTGATGTCACTGGTCGAGGATGATTTTGTAGAGTTCGGAGACATCGCCGGTGTTGACTGTGCCGTCACAGTTGATGTCGCCGTCGATGCCCTGGGTCTTGTTGATGATTATTCCGAACAGAGTGCTCACGTCACCGGTGTTGACCTTTTGGTCGAGGTTGAGGTCGCCTATCTGGTATTCCTCGATGTGGGTCATGGTACTCCACGGGTCGGTGGTGCGGTAGAGTTCGGCTGTTCCCTTGGGCACCCACAACGTGCAGATGTCTTTGTTGATGCTTCTTAGGTTGAAGTAGTCGGAGCTGTTGTTCCTGTAAGTCATCTGTGTGGGGTCGGACATCTTGCATATGATTGTGGTGAGAGAGCCGCATCCGCCCAGTGCGTCGTAAATGGTCTTGAGCGAAGCTGGGAAGGTGATGCTTGTCAGTCCGCAGCCGTAGAACGCCGAGCCTGAAATGCGGATTACCGAGTCGGGGATGACAATGCCGGTGAGTTCTTTTCGGCCGTAGAACGCATTTGTGCTGATGTATTTCACGGTGCGTGGAATAACCGTTTTGCTCGACCCTAACATCAATGTGCTGCTATAGATTACAGCGTTGCAGTTGTCGCGCGAGTCATATTTGGTGTTTTCGGGGTCGACGACGATGCTCTCCAATGGGCAACTGTTGAAAGCGTCGTTGGAGATTGAGGTCGTTGCTTTCCCTATCGTCAAGTGCCTCAGATTATTGCAATTTTCAAACAACTGTTGGCTTATATTAGAACCTTGATAGTTGACGGTAGTCAGTTGAGAACATCCATTGAAACTCCTTCTGGAACATGACACGCGCTCAGGAATTGTGAGAGTGGTAAGGCCGCAGTATGCGAAGGCATTATCTCCGATTCCCACATTGCTTTCGCGGGGCTCAAATTGCAGTGTGTTCAAACTGCGACATTCATAGAATGCTGCTTCCCCAATCCCGGTGATGTTTTTGCCGATTGTGATTGATTGCACCCCTGTGACCCGGAAGGCAAAGTTGCCAATGGTTTTGACATCGTCGCTAAAGTTGACATTGGTGAGCGCGCTGCAGTAACCGAACATTCTATCGAAGACATTGGTGCCTTCGTAATTGACGTTGGTGAGCGAAGAACAGTAAGTGAAGCAGTTCCCGTTGGGACAAGTCACATTCTTGGGGATGGTGACTGTGGTGAGGCTGTCGCAGTAAGAGAACGCTTCATTGTTAATGGAGAGAGTTCTGGTTTGCGGCAGTGTGAGCGAGGTGAGTCCCGAATTCTTGAAAGCCCTGGCCCCAATGGATTGCAAAGTCGTTGGCAGGTTCACCGCCTTGAGTGAGGTGCATCCGTAGAACGCTTCATTGTCGATAGTGGTCAATCCTTCTCCCAAGTTGATTGTTTCGAGGCTGGGGCAGTTAAAGAACATCTGATTGTTGATGGTAGTAATGCTTCCTGGCAACGTTACATTCTTGAGGTTGGCGCAGTCTCGGAAAATACAGCTCTTCAACGTAGTTACGCTGTTTGGGATGGTAATACTTGTGAGACCTGAACAACCCAAGAAAGCAATGTAATCGATTTTGGTGACCGAATTGGGGATGTTGATGGATGTGAGCGACGCCATCCGGTGGAATGACGATTCGCCAATAGTGGTCACGGTGTTGGGAATTACGGTGTTCTTGCAGCCCGACATCAGAGTGTTGTCGGCCGTGCGTATGATGGCATTGCAGTTGTTGCGCGAGTCGAACACCGGGTTGTTGCTGTCGACTTTAATCGAGGTGAGGCCTGTACATCCGGCGAAGGAGTTGCGGTAGCCATAGCCGTCGTACACACTGATTTTGGTCACTGAGGCTGGTAGATATATGGATTTCAGACTTGTGCAGTCGAAGAAGGCATAATGGTCTATTTCGGTCACCGACGGGGGGATAGTGATGTTCTCCAGACTACTACAATTTTCGAACGATTCATACCCAATGTAGGTCATTGTTGAAGGCAGTGTGATGTTCTTTAGACTCTTGCAGGACACGAACATGTAAATGGGAAGCTCGGTCATGTTGTTTGGCAAGGTGACGCTAACCAAGTTGGTGCAGCTATGGAAGCAACCGTAGCCGAACGATGTAATGCTGTTGGGCATCGCGATACTGGTCAGACTCTTGCAACTGTGAAACGCCCACGTGCCCATATGCTCGACACCGTTGCCTATGGTGACCGTTTGCAGGTTCTCACATTCTTGAAAAGCACTGTTGTTGATTTTCTTCACTGTGCCAGGAATGTTGACTGAGGTGAGGCTTGTAACGTGATAGAATGCTTGGCCAGCTATCTCGGTCACTGTCGATGGAATGGTCGAGCCTTTGCAGCCCACAATAAGGGTGTTGGTGGCGGTCTCGACTAAGGCATTGCAGTTGCCGCGGGAGTCGTAGCGGGGGTTGCCGCTCTCAACAATGATTGTCGCCAGCGAAGGTGTTGAGTAGAACAAGGTGTACGTTAAATTGCACTTCAGCGCCTTGCCGATGGTCACCTTGGTGAGAGCGTCGCAGTTGGCGAGCGCGTAACCGCCTATTGTGTCGACCTTCGAAGGTATGGTGAACTCCGTAAGGCTGGTGCAGCTTCTGAACGCCGATCCGCCTATGGTCTTTAGTGACGATGGCAAAGAGATGGACTTCATGTCGGCGCAAGAATAGAATGCATTGTCGGCCACGCCAGTAACAGCGTATGACTTCCCTTCAAAAGTTACACTGGCGGGAATGGTCACATTCGTCAAACCGACGTATGCTCCTCTTGCCACCGTCACCGATGTGCTGTCGCTGTTGATGGTATAGCTGATGTCGCCGGATTCAAATGCCATGCCTGGCAGCACAATCGCTACCATTAGTAATATAAATGCTGTAATCTTTTTCATAATCGTTATTGGATTAAATCAGTTGCCCATTATGATTTTGTAGAGTTCTGAGATGTCGCCTGTGTTGACATTTCCGTCGCCGTTGATGTCGTACTTGGAGTCGGTGCTGCCAGCCAGAAGCGCTCTGTAGAGTTCGGAGATGTCGCCGGTGTTGACGTTACCGTCGCCGTTGAGGTCGCCGTTGGCAATATTGATGTATGGCACCCAGTCGCTGCCGTTGTTGTAATAGGACTTCCAGTTGATGCCGGCCAGGTACTGAGCGAGTTCCTGTGTGAAGATGTTACCTTCGCTCGAATTGTTCATCACGTAGAAGTCGCCAGTGTCCATGAAATTGCGGTCGGCCATGGTCCACACCATCGTTCTCATGTCGGTGAACTTGATTTTGTTGTTGTAGCATTTGAAATTTTGCAGATTTTTGAAATCCATACTGCCCAGGCTCTCAAGTTTGTTGTTGCTGATATCAAGAAGTTGCAGTATTTTTTTGTTGCTTGGCAGCCATAGCCGTTTGATGTTGTTGTTGCTACATTGGATGAGTGCCAGATTGTCGTTATTGCTCAACAAGAGTTCTTCCAGGTTGTTGCCGCTGACTAATAGGTAATGAAGTGCCTTGAAGTATTCGATGCCCTGAAGACTTCCAATGCCTTTGTTGGAGAGAGACAGATATGAGACCATGTCGAGTTCTTCGCTTGTGAGAATGCCGTCTTGGCCCAAGTAATAACGTGTACCGCTGGTTAGTCCGCCGTATTTGCCGTTGAGGAGCAGGTCACGGAAAACTGGATCGGGGAAATGGCTTTCGTCGATGGGAATCTGGTAGTTGTCGATGCCTTCATATTCGACCCATTCGATGGTGGTTGCGTACTCATACACGTCCCATCCTTTGTCTTTGATTTGCTGCACCTGGTACTTGTATAGGGTGTTGACCTCGGGATAGGAGAAATATGGCGTGCCGCTGACGTAGTGGCTGAGCCGGTTGCGGAAATGAATCACACCCCGGCTGCCGTAGTGGGAGCACGTGGGTATACTGGAAATCAAAGTCTTTACAGATGAGCCACGGAAATAGTTCTTGTCGATGAACAGTTCCCAAATGTGAGGGTTGCTTGAGAGGTTGAGATATGAGATCCTATTGTCGCTTATGTCGAGTTGCTCGAGGTTGGGATTATTAGTGAGGTTGATTGATATGATGTTATTCGACGCAAGATAAAGTTCGTAGAGGTCGGTGTTGTGAGTTACATCGATATCGGTGAGGTAGTTGTTGCTTGCTTCGAGAAGCTGTAGATTCGGGAGCATCGACACGTCGATTGTTTTGAGTTTGTTATACTTGCAGCGCAGCGTTTTAAGACTCGTGTTGTGGCTGACGTCGAGCGTTTTCAGTTCGTTGGAACCGCAGATGAGTCCCACAAGTTTGGTGTTTGCGGCCACGTTTAGCGAAGTAATGTCGTTCTCTTGGCAGTAAAGAGTGACGAGGTTGGGACACTGGCTTACGCTTAGACTTGTGAGTTCGTTCCGCGAGACACTTACATATGTGAGCGTGGATGTGCTCGGGAGAGTGACGCTGGTCAGTTCGTTGTTGTAAGCGTAGAGTTTCTCCAGCTTTTTCAACGCCGAAAGGTTGAGCGTTGTGATCCAGTTGTCGGCGCAGTTTAATTCTTTGACGGCAGTGAGGTACTCAATGCCTTTGAGGTTGTAGATGCTTTTACCCTGCACGGCGACCGAAGTGATTTTCGCTATTTCGGCATCGGTTAGAACCCCGTCCTGACCGTAGGTTATTCCACTGATATAAGCCCGGAACTTGGAATCGGGGAAGGTCGTGGAATTGATGGTTACATCGGCCTTTGCAGTTACCGCTGCGACGAAGGCGACCAGAAGAGTGAAGTATAGTTTTTTCATAACAGATATTGTGTTTAAGTGGTTTTCAATTTCACAAATGTAGGCATTTTCGTCATAAAAACCTAAAGATGCGTTGAAAAAAGCGAAAAAACTATTAAAAAAGGTAGGTTCGATGCGCGAGTCAGCATTTCGCATTAGCAGAGGCAATGCGTTTTTTCGTTTTTTAAATTTCATTGTATTCATTATTTTTTGTAATTTTGTGGCCCGAAACGAATGTAATAACTGAAAACCAATAAATTGTGACGACTATGAAAAAGATATTCATGATGATGTTGACGCTGACGGCAGTAATGACAGCCACAGCGCAACCGACGGTGTATTTCACCCGCGAGATTAGCCCCGAGGCACTGGTAAAGGTGTATAAAGCATTGGGCGTTAAGGCACACGGCCGCGTTGCAGTAAAAATATCGACTGGGGAGAGCGGCAATAACCACTATCTTAAACCGACATTGATTCGCAACCTGGTTGACGAGGTGAACGGCACTATTGTGGAGTGCTGCACGGCATACGGCGGCAGTCGCCAGGACGTGTCGAAACACTGGGCGACGATACATGAGCACGGCTTCGACTCGATATTCGCAGTCGACATCATGGACGAGCACGGCGACATCCGCATTCCCGTGCAGGACCGTAAGCACTTGAAATACGACATTGTGGGCGAGCATCTGCCTAATTACGATTTCATGATCAATCTGGCGCACTTCAAGGGCCACGCCATGGGCGGTTTCGGCGGCGTGCTGAAGAACGCGTCGATTGGAGTGGCGAGTACCGCCGGAAAGGCGTATATCCACACAGCCGGCAAAACCTCTGACGCCAGCAAGGCCTGGAGCCGCGAGAATCTCGCCGCAGGCGATACGCAGGACCTGTTTCTCGAGAGTATGGCCGCTGCCGCTCAGGGCGTACACAACTACTTCGGAGAAGGGAACATTATTTATATCAATGTGATGAACAATATGAGTGTGGACTGCGACTGCGACGGCACGCCCGACGCGCCGCAGCTCAAGGACATGGGCATTCTCGCTTCGACCGACCCTGTCGCGCTCGACAAGGCCTGCCTTGACCTGGTGTTCACTCATAAGGCGTCGGCTGGCGACGATGAGAAACCGCTCATCGCACGTATCAACCGCCAGCACGGCACTTATATCATCGACTATGCGGCATCGATCGGCCTCGGCTCGATGGAGTACCGCCTGGTCTCCCTTGACAAGTAACTGAACTTTTATTTCTACCCGGAGTAGGGGGGGGGCTGAAGCTTACAACGCCCTTGACCCGGTAGACAACTATAAAGATGAACGAAAAAGAACTGTCGGTGCGCTCGCTGCGCATTGAGGATTATAACTATCCGCTGCCTGACGAGCGTATTGCGAAGCATCCGTTAGCGGAACGTGAGCGTTGCAAACTGCTGCGCTACGACGGCAAAGCCATCACGGAGCATGTGTTTGCCGAGCTGCCGTCGCTGTTGTCGCCCGACACGATGCTGGTGTACAATAATACACGCGTGATTAACGCGCGCGTTCGTTTCCGTCGCGCCACCGGCGCCTTGGTTGAGATTTTCTGTCTGGAACCGGTTGCGCCGCATGACTATGAGCTGATTTTCAAGCAGACCGACCGTTGTTCCTGGCTGTGCCTGGTGGGAAACGGTAAGCGTTGGAAGAGCGACGCCCTGGAACAGCGGCTCACCGTCGACGGAGAAGAGGTGACACTGCGCGCCATGCGCGGCGAGCGTCGCGGCAACGCCTGCGTTGTGGAATTCTCTTGGGACGGCGGGGCCACGTTTGCTTCGGTGCTCGAGTCGGTGGGGGAGATTCCCATTCCTCCGTACTTGAACCGCGGCACCGAGCCCAGCGACAGCAGCGACTACCAGACAGTCTACAGCCATATCGACGGTTCGGTGGCAGCACCCACGGCTGGGCTGCATTTCACCGACTCTCTGCTCGAGCAGATTGACCGCCGCGGCATTGTCCGTCGCGAACTCACGCTGCACGTGGGAGCCGGCACATTCCAGCCTGTTAAGAGCGAACTAATAGGTGACCACCCGATGCACCATGAGTTTATCGCTGTTGGCCGAGACCTGCTTGCCGAGCTCGCTCGCCGCGAGCGTCCTGTAGTGGCCGTGGGAACGACGAGTGTTCGCACGCTCGAGAGTCTGTATTACATAGGGCAGATACTCGAGGAGAATCCGGACGCAGGTCCTGACGAACTCGACGTGACGCAATGGATGCCTTACACCACTGCGTGCCGCATCTCCATCGAGCGTGCGTTGACCAATATCGTCGCTTACCTCGACCGTCACGGCATCGACGTGTATATGGGCACGACGCAGTTGCTCATCGCCCCTGGTTTCGAATACCGTCTTGTGGATGGCATGGTAACCAACTTCCACCAGCCTCAGTCGACATTGCTGCTGCTTGTGGCGGCCTTCATTGGAGACCGTTGGCACGACTGCTACAACTACGCGCTTGCGCACGGCTTCCGCTTCCTGAGCTACGGCGACGCCTGTCTGTTCAGTAAATAAGTTACGAATAAATACTCCGATAATCGGTAGTTCCTGTATATTTTTGGAACTGCCGATTATTGTTTATAAGAATTGGTATGACATAGCCTGAAATGTTGTTTGCTGAAGAAATGAATGCGTTCGCTGAAAATAATACTGTGTTCAATATAAGATTTGTATTTTTGTGGGTTATTTAGCTCAAAAACTTTTTACAAATAATTATTTTCAAAAGTAGTATTAATAATCGTATGAAGAGATTTTTATTCTTTTCGGTGTTCATTGCCATGGCAGTGATGTCATTTGCGCAAGAAGGCGACAAGATGTCCATCTCAACACAGATTTTCCTGAATCAGATTAACGGGAAAATGCAGGTGGACAAGGAAAGCCTTAGGGACGCCAAGCGCCTCGGATTGACGCCTGTAGCGGGCTCATTTGAGGCTGCAGAGAAAGAAAGCCAATTTGTGGCCTCGCCCGACACTATCGACGGGCGAGTGTACATGTCGGCTTTCGTGCGCATAGATGGCCCCTCGGCGATTGGTCAACTCGAATCGCTGGGCGTTATCGTGCAGGAACAATTTCTTGATGGCAAGCTTGTTACCGCGTTGATTCCAATCGAGAAGATTGAGGCGGTAGCCGAAATTGCCACAGTGCGCCGTGTCCAGGCGGCCACAATGATGAGAAAAGCGACCCGCGTGGCTCGCCAAAGGACCAATACTGACGATGTGCTGGCTTACACAGCCGATGCTCAAGCCGCTGGCCTTTCCAACGGTTTCGACGGTTCGGGCGTGGTGCTGGGTGTGATTGACACGGGTATCGACTTCAACCACATCGCTTTTAAGGACAAAAACGGTAACAGCCGTATCAAGCAGGCTTATGTGTATAACGGCTCATCAGCCACTACTTATACCGGCTCGCAGATTACCAGCACCCTCACCGATGACAAGTCGGAAGACCACGGCACGCACACCAGCACCACAGCAGGAGGCTCGAGTGTGACTGTTAGCGGCACAACGGTAACAGTTACCGATAACCACGCCAATGCTAGCTACGGCGGTATGGCGCCTGGTGCCGACCTCTACTTGGCTGGAGTCAATAGTTTGAACGACACTTACCTCGCGAATGCTGTGAGGAATATGTGTACCTATGCCGACCAGGAGGGCAAGCCCCTTGTGGTGAGCAACAGCTGGGGCTCGCAGATGGGCCCGCATGACGGTACCGGTGACGTGGCCGATATCTATAACTCGCTGTTTGGCGACAGCCATCCCAACCGTGTGGCCTTGTTCGCTGCGTCGAACGATGCAGGCAAGGCACCATCCTCGGAAGGTGGCGGCTATCATGTGGGCGGCACGTCGAGCAGCGCCAGTCCAGTGGGTTCTATCTTGCGTTCTCACGCCTATAGCAATACCGACAATGGTTATTTCTACGGTGGCATTATTCTTAATGCTTGGTTCCGCTCAACGGTGAATTCGCCCACCGTCAAGATTTTTGTACTCAATAAGAGTACGGGAGCCGTTCTCACGTCCACTACCGTGACACCAACCACCAGCGGCGCCACTGTGTCAGGTCTAAGCAGTTATTATAGTGGTACGCTCTATGCGTTTAAAGACTATTTTTCGGTTAATGGAAAGACTCAGGTGTTGTTGTATTCCTCAAATGGCCTGACTTCAAGAAGCTCCTCTACCTCAACTCAGAATGGCACAACTTATTACACAAGCAATTACACCCTTGCCGTTCAGGTTTATCCCAGTAATGGCAGTGCGTCGCTTGATATGTGGGGCGGCAACTCGGGTTATTTCACCAACTTCTTGAGCACCAGTGGTTACAACTGGACCGCTGGAAACGATGACATGTGCGTCAGCGACGAGTCTATGATTCCCAGTGTAATCTCGGTTGGTGCTTATGCCAGCGCCAACGGTGGTATGGATAACCACTACACCATTGGTGACATCGCCGACTTCTCCAGCTATGCTGTCGCCGCCGAGAGTCCTGATGGCCAGCGCTATCCGTGGATTACTGCTCCCGGGGCACGTATTATCTCGGGTGTGAACCACAACCACACCGCATCGGTAGACGACTACAGTTACTATGGCTCGAATTTCAATGGCGACTTGGTGGTTAACAGTTCTACTAACCCATATGCCTACATGGAAGGCACGTCGATGGCAACCCCGGCCGCAGCCGGTATCGTGGCACTGTGGCTGCAGGCCTCGAAAGACCCGAACGCCAAGAGCGAGTACCAGAACCTCACCGTGAACAAGGTGAAGCAGCTGATGTCGCAGACCGCCATCCACGACACCTACACCGACACCGGTGCCAACCACACCCACTTCGGTAACGGAAAGATTGACGCTTTGGCCGGAATCCAGGAGATTCTCGACTCGAGCAGTCCTCGCATCACCGCGACCCCGACAAGCTTCGACTTCGGGAATGTGACCGCCGGTACCAGCACGACCCAGACGTTCACCGTAACCGGTGAGAACCTTGAGGGTAACATCGCACTGGCAAAGAGCGGCAACAACTTCTCGATCGACAAGACTTCGATTACAAAGAACAACGACGGCACCGCCAGCGCAACAGTCACCGTGACCTTCGCTCCGACAGCCAACGTTACTAACACCTACACCGGCAGTGTGACGCTCACCAGCAGCAACGCCACTACAGTGACCGTGTCGCTCACCGGTAAGGGTGTGTATACCGCTCCGGTGATTGCCGCCAACCCGACGAGCCTCTCGTTCACCGGCGACAGCGGCCAGACCTACACCAAGACCGTGACTGTGACCGGCAGCAATCTGCAGGGCAATATCACAGCAGCAATCCAGAACGACGCCAACGGTTTCTACAGCGTGTCGCCCACCAGCTTCAACGCTGCATCGCAGACCGTTACCGTGACGTGGCATCCTACCGCCGGCGGCACATCGACGGCTAACTTGGTGCTGACAACCACCGGCACCGGTGCCAACACCGTGACCGTGCCTCTGACGGGTACCGCCCAGGGCCCGGCTATCACGGCCAACCCGACGAGCCTTGCCTTCGGCACTGTGAACGTGGGAGAAAACGCCACTAAGACCTTCACCGTGACCGGTGCTCGCCTTGAGGGCAATATCACTCTGGCCAAGAGTGGAGATAGATTCAGCATCGACAAGACTTCGATTGCTAAGAACAGCGACGGCACAGCAAGTGCGACAGTTACCGTGACTTACACTCCGACAGCCGACGGCAACGACACCGGCACTGTCACGCTTACCAGTTCGGGCGCCGAAGCCGTAACCGTCAACCTGACAGGTGCTGGCCACGTGTTGAACCCGACTATCAACGTGAGCAAAGACGCACTCACGTTTGCTACATACATTAATGAACCTGTTACCCAGACGTTCACCGTCACCGGTGTTGACTTGGACAAGACGGTTTACCTGGCTGTGCAAAACGACGCTGACGGCGTGTTCTCACTGAGTCAGGCATCGGTTACTGCAAATTTGGCCAACGGCAGCGGTCGTGAGATTACAGTGACCTTCACTCCGACAACATTAGGTGACTATAGCGCTACCGTGCGCCTTTCCAGCACTGGTGCCGAAACAAAATATGTGACGCTAAGCGGTAGTGCACTTGAGCATGTGCCTGCCCTCACCACCTCGACCCAGAACATCAACTTCGGTACTGTAGGAACAAGTGAGCAGGCTTCGCAGACCTTCACCCTCAACGGTGAATATCTGCTGGGTGATGTGACACTCACGCTGAACGACGCCAACGGAGTGTTCACTCTAAGCGACGCCACTGTCACCAAGGCTGATGCCGAGGCCGGCAAGACCGTCACTGTGGGCTTCAACGCTACCGATGAGGCCGCTTACAGCGGCAGCATCACGGTGAGCACCAGCGGCTTGCAGGATATCACCATCGCACTCAGCGCCGAAGTCTCGAACGGCGGCACCGCCAGCGATGCTTACTTGAACATTGCCAAGTACGCCACTATCGACGAGGCAGGATGGAACACCACTCTTGTTGATAAGCTGTATACCTATACTCAGTATCCCAGCGATGAGGTCGCATGGTTGACTCTTCCGATGTATGGTGCTTTCGTGGGAGCTAAATATTCCACCAATAGTGCGACTTTCAACAGCGGCTCGCCTCAAAAGTGGATTGAAACCGGTGTCACTGCGTCTAACCAATGCGCCAGCACGACATGGTCCGCCAGCGACATCTATCTTGGTAGCACCAACTATTTCACCAACACAACAGCTATGGCTGTTGGAACTAACAGTAGAAATAGCACTGTAGAGAAGTCTGTAACATTCTATGTAACAAACACTACTGCTGTCAAGTTGGATGCAAGTCAAAGGTCTACCTCAACGACATATCCCACTACGCTGAATATCTATGAATGTACCGAGTCGAATGGAGCGCTAACTCCGTCCAGTACAGCTGCAAAGAGCGGAAGTTTGACCACTGCGGGCGTAGGAAGTATCTCGCTCGACGGACTCGATGAAACCAAAATTTATAAGGTGGTTGCAAGCCAGGCACGTGGCTATCTCTATGAAATCGGATTCCAGACGCCGTTGAACATTCCGATGCTGACGGTTACGCCGACCGATGTGTCGATGCGTGCGGGAACTAATGAGACCGCTACTGCTACCTTCAACGTCAAGGGTAAATTGCTCGACGGTGATGTGAATCTGGCGTTGACCGATGCCAACGGAGTGTTCGCCTTAGCGACTACTACTGTCAGCAAGGCTAATGCTGAGACCGGCACCGATGTGACCGTGACGTTCAACGCTCCTGCAACCGAAGGCACATATAATGGAACTGTCACGCTGACCAGCGGCAGCCTTTCGACCACTGTGAACCTCACTGGTGTCTGCAAAGATGGCGGCACGGCCAGCGATGCTTACCTTAATATCGCCAAGTATGCCACCATCGACGAGGCTGGCGCTACTGTGAGCGGTATGGAGACCATCTATAAATTTACCGAGGACAACGCCAATGCTGTTGGTTGGCTTACCGTTTCCAACTATGGTGCTCAAAAGACAGATGCTACCCAGAATTGGTTCTCAGTTGATAAAACTAAGGATACATCAAATTCATGGACAGCAACTGATGTGTTCTTGGGTGATGATGCATACTTCGGAAGTAATACCAGTTATGCGGCAGGTTGGATTGAGGCATATCAGCACTTCTATGTCACCAATTGTACGCAGGTTAAGCAGTATGCCTATAACCGAAGCTCCACGAGTTATCCTTTAAAGGTTTATATCTATGAGTGCACTGAGAACGCTGATGGCACTTTGACCGCAGGCACAACTGCTATTGAAACATTGCAGAACACTACAACTTCCAATGAAGTTCTCACATCAAGTACACTCGAAGCCAGCAAGATTTACAAGATTAGTGTTTACAACGACTATTCAGATTTGTTTGAGATTGGATTCCAGACGCCGCTGAACAAGCCGTCGTTGGCTGTTTCGCCCGCATACCTCGAGTATACAATCGAGCCGGGCGCAACTGAGACCAAGTCGTTCACCGTGACCGGTAGGTTGCTCACTGAGGATGTAACGTTGACCCTTACCGATGAGAATGGCGTTTATACGCTCGGCACAACAACTATCAGCGCTGCTGATGCTATGGCCGGTGCTACCGTGAGCGTCACGCTCAATGCACCTGAGACTATGGGCTCATATCGTGGTGTGGTGAATCTCACTAGCGGTGAAGCCACCGCAAGAGAGGTGCTATATGGCACCGTGGGTGATAAGGGTTCGGCTTACAGCAACTACCTGAACATAGCCAAGTATGCAACTATCGCTACCACCAACTGGTACGAGAGCATATTCGCCAATGCGTATAAGTTCACTCCCGACGAGGCAAATGAGGTGGCATGGTTGACCGTGCCGGCAGCATTGCCCTATTATGCATGGAACTACAACGACCAGAACTGGTGCGGCGTTTCGTCAAGTGCCAGCGGTGGCTGGTATGGTCACCAATGGAGCGCTACCGACGTGTTCCAGGGCTATGAGTACTTTAAACGTGCTGATTTGTCGGATGAAGATGGCGATTATGCCCATATGATGGGTGGTAGTGAAAGTAACTCCACCAGCAACACCACTATCTTCTATGGCATCTACAACGTGACGAATTGCTCGCAGGTGAAGGCTTACGTCTACAACAATGGCGCTACCAGCACTTATCCTGCATTCATCCAGATTTATGAGTTGACTGAGAATGCCGACGGCACTCTTACTCAGAGTGAGACCCGTACCGACATTCAGACCAGCTACACCAGTGGAGCCCAGACGATGACCTCTGCCGAGCTTGATCCCGATAAGATCTATTTCGTAGCAGTAGGCGGTTACCGTGGCTTCACCTACGAGGTAGCGTTCCGCACGCCGTTCGTAACGAAGGAAGGTACGCTGGCTCAGATGGTTGCCGACAATAGTCTTGCTCCGGGTTACAAGTACCGCTACACCGATGGCAATGTGCTGGCTGTGTACTTGAGTCAGGACCGTAAGACGTTGTTCTGTAAGGACGATCAGGAGTACGCCGACAAGGTGTACAAGACCGCCGACCAGACCGACTACTTGCTGGAGATGACCAAGAGCGGCACCATCAACCTGCTCCGTAATGACTACGACCAGAGTAACTGGGTCGCTCTGACACTTGCCGATGGCAGTGAGTTCAACGACAAGACTTATGTGGGCAGCTGGCTCAATGGTGTGACCGGTACGATTGTCGACCTGGCCAACCCGCAGTTGTCGCTGAGTGCCAAGCCCAGCCTCGGAACGAGCGCAACCAGACCTTATCTGGATGAGAGCAACGTGTTTATCCCGAGTAACTTCGGCGCAAGCACCTCGCAAGAGGCATCAGGCTACAACTTCTTCTTCATGTCGCCGAAACCCATGGAGGTGGTGAATGTGACGTGGGCATTGTGGAACGAGACTGACAAGTGCTTCACTGAGATTCCGACTATGGCTAACAGCGAGCACGGCGGTGCGATGATGAACCCGTACGGCTTGTCGGGCGCGTTCACCTATGACCCGAAGTTTATTGCCGAGCCCCAGCTTGTCGATGGCCATGCTTACGAGTTTGTAGCCGTAGTTGCCCGCAACAATGGCGGCACGGCGGCACCGTTGTCGCACCGCATGATCAAGTCGGAGAACGCTCCGTCGGGACTCTACACCGTCTATCCGTTGAGCAACCTCAATGATATCGGTACCGCCGGCGGTGGCACTGTGACCGGCATCTTCAGCGTAAATGTTGATGGCCGTGAGGTGAAGGAGGTTCGTTACATCGACGTTACCGGCCGTGTGTCGAAGACACCGTGGCGCGGTGTCAATATCGTCGACACCATCTACAACGACGGTTCTCACTCGACCAAGAAAGTGCGCTTCTAAGCGTTAACTCTCTGAAAATAAAAAAACTCCGTATCTTTGGATGCGGAGTTTTTTTATTTTTAACCTCTACGGAGTCGAGGAGTTAAAGGAGTTTTTATTATGTGAGATGGCCGTTTCAACGCCATAGAACCATAATTGAAAACGCCCTTCGGGCGGAAATTTAGCAAATTCAAATCAAATTTACATATTCAGCACATAATTTGTTTAATTTGAGACAAATAGGGTAATCTTGAGGGAGCGCAACACTCCAATTATACCTTATGAAGAACACAAGCATTAGCCGTTCTTTTGCGCGAAGCCTTTTTTTCTCAAAAATGTTGTCTATCTGTCTCATTATTTTAGTTTTCAACTCCATCTTTGAAATCAAATTCGTTTAATTCGTCAGAATTCGCACAATTTGCTGTTTGTTTTTTTCCGGAATTTTTGAAAAAAGCCGCTGCGCTGGGAGCGTTTCATAACGATTCGCCAATTTTTTCGCTACTTACTTGGATAGTTTTTGCATGGATTTGCATAAGTTTTTAAATTTTTTGTTGAAGAAATATGGTGATATACATAAAAACGTATTATCTTTGCCCAGTTTTTAAATATTTTTTCACTTATTACCCTATTATATTTATTAGATGAAAAGATTGATATTTTTAACAGCCATTGTGGTGGCATGGACTGCTGCAATGGCGGCCGATGTTGATTTGGTTACAGCACAAAATGTGGCCAGGTCATTCATGGCAAAGCAAGTATCTAATGGCAGGTTGCGAGCGCCAGCTATTAGTAATCTCACGCTTGCCAAGGCCGAGGCATCGGTAGTAAACCCCCAAGCGGTGGATTACTACATTTTCAATGCCGACAGTTCTTATGTCGTGGTTGCCGGTGACGACCAGGCACCCGAGATCTTGATGTATGGCGAGGATGGAGAAATTGATTTAGACAATATCCCCCCTGCAATGCAATGGTTGCTCAACAAGTACAAGTACCAGATTGATGGCCTCAAAGCGGGCACCATGAAGGCCAACGGCTACACACCAAAGGCGGTGACGGCTGTGGCACCGATGGTGACCGCCAACTGGGACCAGAGCTCACCGTACAACAACCAGTGTCCCACCAGTGGCAGCCGTCGTGCTGTTACCGGTTGCCCGGCCACTTCGCTGGCAATGTGCTACTACAAGTGGAAATGGCCCAAAACATTCCCTGCATGCGATGCCATTTCTTCCTCAAGTTCGGGTGGTTTATCCGTTTCGGCAATTTCTTCACGTGAGGCCGACTGGGGCAACATTATTGACGAGTACACTGGCCCTTCAAACTACAGCTCTACATCAGCGCAAAAAGATGCCGTGGCATGGCTGATGCGCTATGCGGGCCAATCTATCCCCGACTACATGTATGGTACTGATGCAAGTGGCGCCACTGACCCTGAGATTCTGCAAGGTGCGAAAAATATGGGTTATACCGATGCTCGGTTACTAACGCTCACATCTGGATACGCAGGTTATAATCAGAACTACACCGATGCTGTGTGGAACAACTACATGATGGCTGAGCTACAGGCTGGTCGTCCTATTGAATATTTAGCCTCTGACCCTTCAGCGGGAGGCCATGCCTTCAACGTGTTTGGTTGCGATGCCAACGGAAAGTATTACGTTAACTGGGGTTGGAGTGGATCCGGCAACGGCTATTGCACGTTGCATAACTTCACCGCCACTGTGGGCTCAACTGGCCAGTCGGGGTCGTATGTATTCAACTATGGCGAGGCAATGATTATCGGCCTTGAGCCTCCGGCAGGTGCGCTGGGACCGCATCTCAGTATTAACAGCAATTCGGTGAACTTCACCGCTGCCGGTCAGCAAAAGATTATCGCCTTGACTGGAAGCAACCTCACCAATGACGTTACTGTTACCCTCACCGACCCGAGCGACGCGTTCAGCTTGAGCGTGGCAGGACAAACCATCACGTCCAATGCTGCGATGCGCAAGAGCACCGGCTCTGTGACTATCCCGGCCGCCAGCATCAGCGAGAGCACGCCTGTCAACATTATTGTGGCTCTCAATGCCGGAGTCGAAAGCAACACCACTGGCACTGTAACCCTCGCCTCCAATGGCGCTGAAACAGTTACTGTAACCCTCAATGCCACTGTGGAGGTAGAAACCGGCGGTACAGCCAGCGATGCTTATCTGAACATCGCGAAGTACAGCACCATCGACGACGCTGGCTGGCGAGGTGGATACTTCAATAATCTCTACAAGTATGCTGAAGACACAAATAATGGTGTGGCATGGCTGACATTGCCAGTATATGGTGCATGGGCGAGCTGGAACTATCAAAAGAGTAATGGCCAAGCTAATGGTAATGGCCCTCAAAGATGGATAACAAGTGCTTCTATTTCAGGCCAGGTGAATGGTGCTGCAACTTGGAGTGCAACAGACATTTACAAGGGCAGTAGTGCCTACTTCACTAGCAATAACCCAGCTGCCAAGTATTTTGGTAATACTCAGGCTGGCGCAACTACACAACGAACAATTACATTTAATGTGAAAAATGTCACGGGCATTAAATTGTATGGCAAGAATAATAGTAGTGGAAGTTCAGTTGGTAGCTCCAGGGTTTGCACAATTAATGTATACAAGTGTAATTTGTCAGAAGATGGAACTACTGTCACCCCAACTGGAAATGCTGTAAAAACAGTAAGTGGCGGAACTGGAACCTCTTCCACAATAAATCTTTCAATTACAGATCTTGACGATAATGAGATCTATCAAGTTGTAGTAAGCACAACAAGAACTAGACTCTACGAAATCGGCTTCTGCACTCCATTGGCGATTCCAAAGACGCCAGTGATTGTTGATGTCGATCCTGCATCTACCACAGCCGAAGTTACGTGGGCAAGTGGAGACTATAACGACTCCTGGAACCTACGTTATCGCCCCTATGTAGAGCCCGAAATGGAGAGCATCTCCTGGACTTTCCCGATTGGTGATGACGGGTATGTAGTCACCGACGGATGGAGTTCTTTAGACTACGACGGAGACGGCAACAGTTGGGGTCTTATGGCTACCGATGGCGATGACAATACCGATCCTACCGATGCTTGTTGGTATTCAGCAAGTTATGCCAGTGGAGCAGCACTCACACCCGACAACTGGCTGATTTCGCCAGAGATTACGTTTGGCGGACAAATTTCGTTCTATGCTTGGGGCGTTGATCCTGACTGGGCCGCAGAGGTATTTAATGTGTTGGTGGCTCCATCGGATGCTATCGAAGGCAACTCTGTCAATGTCGGTGAGTTCGTATCAATTACTCCCGACGTAACTGTAAATGGTACCAAAACCAAATACACTTTCGACCTCAGCGCTTACGAGGGTACAGGATACGTTGTCATTCAGCACCACAATGTAACGGACCAATTCCGTATTGCTATCGACGATATTACCGTTGCTTATCCGTCGAGTAACGGAAGTGGACAGCCCGAATGGATTTACGCCTACGATGTAACTAGCCCATACACAATCACAGGATTAACACCCATTACCACTTATGAGGTGCAGGTTCAGGGTGCGAACGCCACCTATGGAACAAGTGGTTGGACAGCTTCAACGTTATTTACCACTACGAATGGCGTTGGCATTCCCACGATTGTAAGTGCAGATCCAACGGCAACGACTTCCGACATCACATGGACTGCTGGCGAGAATAACTTGGACTGGAATTTGCGCTATCGCCCATACGTAGATGCTACGGTAGAATCTATCCTTTGGGATTTCCCGAATGATGATGACATTCTTGACCAGCAACTTGAAGGCTGGAGCATTTATGATGCTGATGAAGATGGCAATAATTGGGGATTATGGTATTACGATGATGCTCAAACAGACCTCTGTTGGGGATCTGAGAGTAGAGATGTTAGTGATAGTTCCTATCCTGCACTTACTCCCGACAATTACTTGATTTCTCCTGATGTTACTCTTGGAGGTACACTCAAGTTTAAGGCCTGGAACGCCAATGCAAGCTATCTTGATAATTTGGGCGTTTATCTAGCGATTAATGAAACTGAAGAGATGGTCCAACTTGGATATATTACACCTCCAACGACTGAGACAGAATATGAGTATGACTTGAGCGGATATTCAGGAACGGGATACTTTATTTTCCGTCATTATAATAGTGATGGCAAGTTAGTGATTTTCCTTGATGATATTGAGGTGACTTATCCCAGCGCACAGCCTAGCGAATGGACTTATGTCTATAGCGAGGAGAGTCCTTACACTATCACGGGCTTGACACAGGAGACCACTTATGAGGTGCAGGCTCAGGGTGTGAATGGCGACTACACCAGCGACTGGAGTGCTTCGACGCTGTTCACCACACTCGCTGAGATTGACCTTGCCAATTTGGTGACTACTGGTATCGTGAACAAGAAATACCAGATTGAGGACGGCGACTTGCTCGCAGTGTATATGAGCGAGGATGGCAGAACCCTGTTCTGCAAGGACAACAACCACTTCGCTAGTAAGGTCGAGAAGGCCGACGACCAGACCGATTACCTCCTGGAGAAGACCAAGGACGGAACTATAGGTCTGCTGCGTGAAGACTACGACCAGAGTAACTGGGTGGCGTTGACGCTCGACAGGAATATCACTGCTGGATTCAATACCACCAACTTGGTAGGCTGCTACCTTAACCGTGTGGTTGGTACTGTTGCCAACACCACCAACCCGCTGGTAGTGTTGAGCGCTATGCCCAACAAGGGCAATGAAGCAACTACTCCTTACATGAATGAGTGCAACGTGTTTATCCCGAGTAACTTCACTGGCTCCACCTCACAGGAGGCTTCTGGCATCAACTTCTTCTTCATGACACCGAAGCCCTTCGAGGTTGCCAAGGTGACATGGGCTCTGTGGAATGGAACATGTTTCACCGAGATTCCGAAGAGCGCGCGAACCGATGTCAATGGCGCTACGGTTAACCCGTACGACTTGCACGGAGCGTTCACTATGGACAGCCAATATCTGTTGCAGACTCCTTCGTTGACCGTTGGCGATGCTTACGAGTTCGTGGCGGCAATCCAGCGTAACAACGTTACTCCGTCGGGTGCACCTCGCACAATCAAGGACGACACCCCGACCGGCGCCTACACCGTTCACGCCTTGAGCACTCCCTCAAGAATCGGTACCGCCAATGGCGGCACAGTGACCGGCATCCTCGACGTGAATGTGAACGGCAAGGAAGTGAAGGAGGTTCGTTACATCGATGTTACCGGCCGCGTGTCGAAGACACCGTGGCACGGCGTGAACATCGTCGAGACCCTCTACAAAGACGGCTCGAAATCGTCCAAGAAAGTACGCTTCTAAGCGATACTACTTTTGAAAATAAAAACTCCGCGTCATTTTTGATGCGGAGTTTTTTATTATTTTAACCTCTACGGAGTCAAGGAGTTGATGGAGTTGAATTAAAAAAACGCCCTACACTGCAGAAACGCCTTAGAAGAAAAAGGGAACGGAGGCTTGGAGTTGGGGGGGTGTTATTCGGGATGACACGCATCAAGTACATATGGAGCACCGCTGGCGCGGTGGAAATTTATCGAAAATTTGGTTCAAAATTAATCATTGATTGGTTCGGTGGGTTCTCTACGGAGTCAAGGAGTTGATGGAGTTTTTTGTTCTTACATGATATATAATGACCGATTCGGGATTAGCGGATATCATGGAGTTGGGGGAGGCAGGCTTACCGAGCCGCTTTGTGGGATTAGCGGAGAGGTGATTCATTATTAATTCTTAAATTTTCATTAAAATAGTGGTGGGGTGGGGAAAATTGCGTAAATTTGCACGAATTATCCGCGGCAATCCCGTTGCGAGGGCCTGCGATAAGACGATTAACTAATTAACGATTAACGAGTAAGGACGTTGACGATACCTTTATAAAACAACTATATGCAAGTAATCGACGGAAAGAAAATGGCGGCGCAAGTCAAAGAAGAGATTGCCGCCGAAGTTAAACGGATTGTGGATAACGGCGGCCGCCGTCCCAACCTCGTTGGCCTGATTGTTGGCCACGACGGCGGCAGCGAGAGTTACATGGCATCAAAAACCAAGGCTTGCGAGCAGTGCGGCTTCGACACGTCGCTGATTCGTATGGACGAGGACGTGACGCAGGAAGCGCTCATCGCAAAGATCCATGAGTTGAACGCCGACGACGGTGTCGACGGATTCATCGTCCAGTTGCCGTTGCCGCGCCATATCGACGAGCAGGCGGTGATTGAGGCCATAGACTACCGCAAGGATGTGGACGGTTTCCACCCTATAAACGTTGGCCGTATGGCCATCGGTCTGCCTTGCTTCCGTCCGGCCACGCCTTCGGGCGTGTTGATGCTTCTCGACCGCTACGACATCACCACGCGCGGCAAGCACTGCGTGATTCTTGGCCGCAGCAACATCGTTGGCAAGCCATTGGCCAATATGCTCATCCAGAAGGCAAGCCCCGGCAACTGCACCGTGACCGTGTGCCATAGCGCCACTCCCAACATCAAAGAACTGTCGCGTGAGGCCGACATCCTGATTGCCGCGCTGGGCAGCCCCGAGTTTGTGAAGGAGGACATGGTTAAAGAAGGTGCGGTTGTGATTGACGTTGGCACAACGCGCGTCGAGGACAAGAGCCGTGAGCGCGGCTGGCGCCTTTGCGGCGATGTGGACTACGCGAATGTGGCGCCGCATTGCAGCTACATCACTCCTGTGCCCGGCGGTGTAGGCCCGATGACCATTGTCTCGCTGCTGCACAACACCCTCATGGCCGCCACCGGCGCCGTCTACCCGAAATGATGTCCTCTACAGGAGTTGCAATTTTTGTAGAGGTATGTAAATGAAACTTTTTAACCAAATAAATAATTATAAAAGAACATGAACCGACTTATTGAATGTGTGCCCAATTTCAGCGAGGGCCGCAACATGGATGTCATTAACCAGATTACCGACGTAATTCGCCAGTCGAAAGGCGTGAAACTGCTCGATGTGGACCCGGGTGAGGCCACTAACCGCACCGTTGTCACCTTTGTGGGCAGTCCGGAGGCCGTGGTGGAAACCGCGTTCGCAGTTGTGAAGCGCGCGGGCGAACTCATTGACATGCGCCAGCATCACGGTGCTCACCCGCGTATGGGTGCCACCGACGTGTGTCCGCTTATCCCCATCTCGGGCATCACGCTTGAGGAATGTGCACAATTGGCCCGCAAACTGGCCGAGCGCATCGCCACCGAGGCCGGTATCCCGTGCTATTGTTACGAGGCCGCCGCGTTCACTCCCGAGCGCCGCAATCTGGCTGTGTGCCGCAAAGGCGAGTATGAGGCTCTGGCCGAGAAACTTGTGTCGGCCGACGGAGCGCCCGACTTCGGCGCCCGTCCTATTGACGAGCAGGTAGCACGCACCGGCTGCACAGCCGTTGGCGCTCGCGACTTCCTCATCGCCACCAATTTCAACCTCAACACCACCAGCACACGTCGTGCCAACGCCATCGCGTTCGATGTGCGCGAGAAAGGCCGTCCTGTTCGCGAGGGTCATCCCATCACCGGCAAGCCCAAGAAAGACGAGCACGGCAACATCATCATGCAGCCCGGCACGCTCAAGGGCACGAAAGCCATCGGTTGGTATATCGACGAATATAAGATCGCGCAGGTGTCGATGAATATCACCGACATCAACGCCACTCCGCTTCATGTGGCCTTCGACGAGGTGTGCCGCTGCGCTCAGAACCGCGGCATCCGCGTCACTGGCACTGAGATTGTGGGTCTGCTGCCCAAGCGTTGCCTCATCGACGCCGGCAAGTATTTCCTCGAGAAGCAGAACCGCTCGACGGGTATACCCGAGGGCGACATCATCGAAATCGCCGTCCACTCGCTGGGTCTCGACGACCTTAAGCCGTTCGACCCGAAAGAGAAAGTGATTGAATACATGATTGAAGACGATAGCGCCAAGAAACTCGTCGACCTCACCGTTACCGGATTCGCCGAGGAGACCTCGCGCGAGTCACCCGCTCCCGGTGGAGGCACCATTTCGGCCTACATGGGTGCTCTGGGTGCAGCCCTCGGTACGATGGTTGCCAACCTATCGAGCCATAAGCCCGGATGGGACGAGCGTTGCAAGGAGTTCAGCGCTTGGGCCGACAAGGGCCAGGCCATCTCGAAGGAACTGCTGCATCTGGTAGACGAAGACACTGAGGCCTTCAACCGCATCATGGCCGCCTTCGGCATGCCGAAGACCACCGACGAGGACAAGGCCGCACGTTCGGCCGCCATCCAGGCCGCCACGCTCTACGCCGCCCAAGTGCCTATGCGCACGATGAAAGAGTCGATGAAGGTGTTCGACCTGTGCCGTTACATGGTGATGGAGGGCAACCCCAACAGCGTGAGCGACGCCGGCGTGGGTGTGCTTGCTGCCCGTGCCGCTGTTCTCGGAGCTGGTATGAACGTCAAGATCAACGCCGGCTCGCTTAAAGACCGCGCGCAAGCCGAGGCCCTCATCGCCGAGGCCAACGAGCTTATCGCGCAGGCCAACAAGGAAGAGGCCGATATCACCGCCATAGTAGAAACCAAACTTTAATACATATATACCTATGACAAGAGAAGAATTCATGGCTGACATCCGCGCCGGTATACCCGACGTGCTGCCCGAGCCCATGCCCTATGACCCTGAGATCAACCATGCGCCCAAGCGCAAGGACATTCTCACGCCCGAACAGAAGAAACTCGCGTTGCGCAACGCGCTGCGCTACTTCCCGGCAAAACATCATGCGACGCTGCTGCCCGAGTTCCGCCAGGAGCTCGAGACCTACGGCCGCATCTATATGTACCGTCTTCGTCCTCGCTACGAGATGAAGGCACGTCCCATCGACGACTATCCGCACCGCAGCCGTCAGGCCGCAGCCATCATGATGATGATTCAGAACAACCTCGACAAAGCCGTTGCCCAGCATCCTCACGAGCTGATTACCTACGGCGGCAACGGTGCCGTGTTCCAGAACTGGGCTCAATATCGCCTGGTGATGAAATACCTAAGCGAGATGACCGACGAGCAGACACTGGTTATGTACAGCGGCCACCCGCTGGGCCTGTTCCCGTCGCATAAGGACGCTCCGCGCGTGGTTGTGACCAACGGTATGGTGATCCCCAACTACAGCAAGCCCGATGACTGGGAGCGCATGAACGCCCTCGGAGTGAGCCAATATGGCCAGATGACAGCCGGATCGTATATGTATATCGGTCCGCAAGGAATCGTACACGGCACTACTATCACCGTGCTCAACGCCGCCCGCAAAGTCATGGGCGACGAGCGCGAGAAGCGAATCCCGCTGTTTGTCACCGCCGGACTGGGCGGCATGAGCGGCGCTCAGCCGAAGGCCGGCAACATCGCCGGTGTGGTGAGCGTCACCGCCGAAATCAACCCACTGGCAGCCCGCAAGCGCTACGACCAGGGCTGGGTGGACGAACTGCACGAGAACCTCGACGAACTTATTCCGGCCATTCGCAAGGCTGTGGAGGAGAAGCGCGTGGTGTCGATGGCCTATGTGGGCAACGTTGTCGACCTCTGGGAACGTCTGGCCGACGAGCAGATACACGTCGACCTTGGCAGCGACCAGACATCGCTTCACAATCCCTATGCCGGCGGCTACTATCCTGTGGGATACAGCCTCGAGGAGTCGAAGCGCATGATGGCCGAAGAACCCGACCGCTTCAAGGAGTGCGTGTTTGAGTCGCTGCGCCGCCAGGTAGCCGCCATCAACCGCCTCACTGCCGACGGCATGTATTTCTTCGACTACGGCAACGCATTCATGCTCATGGCCAGCCGCGCCGGTGCCGACATCATGAAGGACGAGACCCATTTCCGCTATCCGAGCTATGTGCAGGATATCATGGGCCCGATGTTCTTTGACTACGGCTTCGGTCCTTTCCGTTGGGTGTGTACCTCATGCGACCCTCACGACCTGGAGGTGACCGACCGCCTGGCAGCCGAGGTGCTCGACGACATGATGGGCACTGTAACTCCCGATATCAAGGGCCAGTTGGCCGACAACCTGCACTGGATTCGCGAAGCCGGCAAGAATCACCTTGTGGTGGGTTCGCAGGCACGCATCCTCTACGCCGACTGCGAGGGCCGCACGCGCATCGCATTGGCATTCAACGATGCCATCCGCCGCGGCGAAATCAGCCGTCCGGTGGTTCTCGGCCGCGACCATCACGACGTGAGCGGTACCGACTCTCCGTTCCGTGAGACCAGCAACATCTACGACGGCTCGCAGTTCTGTGCCGACATGGCCGTTCACAACGTCATTGGCGACGCCTTCCGCGGTGCCACATGGGTGAGCATCCACAACGGCGGCGGAGTAGGCTGGGGCGAAGTGATCAACGGAGGCTTCGGAATGGTGATTGACGGCAGCGAGGAAGCTGACCGCCGTATCCGCCAGATGCTGCTTTGGGACGTGAACAACGGCATTGCGCGTCGCTCGTGGGCCCGCAACAGCGGCTCGATGGACGCCATCCGCCGCGAGATGGAACGCACACCCGGTCTGCAGGTTACCATGCCCAACCTTGTGGACGATGCTCTGCTGAACGAGTGCTGAACCATAGAATAAAGTAGGTAAAACCAAAACGCCATCGGACGTGCTCCGGTGGCGTTTATGTTTCACCAAAAGACCACAAATTCACCCGAGTTTGGCTTAACGAATGAGGGGCGAATGAAAAAAACGGAGCATATTTGTGTGTGATTGGCGATTTTTGTGTAATTTTGCGAGCCAATACACGATTATTAACCAAAACCAACCATTTAACATAAACGAAATGACACATTTAATCAGTGCCGACCACCTCTCGCTGGAGCGTGTGGGCGAAATTATTGAGAAAGGAATCAAACTCGGGCTGAGTGACGACGCCCGTGAGCGCATTATGCGTTGCCGTAAGTATCTCGACGAGCAAATAGCAGCCAAGGACGAACCCGTTTACGGAGTGACCACCGGCTTCGGTTCGCTGTGCGACGTGAAAGTGAGCCGCGACCAACTCTCGCAGCTGCAAATCAACCTTATGATGTCGCACGCTTGCGGCGTGGGCGAACGCGTGCCCAGCGAAATCGTGCGTATCATGCTTCTGCTTAAGATACAGTCGTTGAGCTACGGCTATTCGGGCAGCAAACTCGACACCGTAGAGCGGCTGATCGACTTCTTCAACGAAGGTGTAATCCCCGTGGTGTACCGCCAGGGTTCGCTTGGCGCCTCGGGCGACCTTGTGCCGCTGGCACATATGTGTCTGCCTCTGGTCGGTCTGGGCGAGGTGGAATACGAAGGCAAGGTTATGCCCGCCGCCGAACTGCTCAAACTCAAGGGCTGGAAGCCCATCGAGCTGGCGAGCAAAGAAGGACTTGCCCTGCTTAACGGTACGCAGAACATGAGTTCGTTCGCTGTGTGGTCGCTGCTTCAGGCCGAGCGCTTGAGCGACTGGGCCGACCGAATCGCAGCGATGTCGCTTGACGCCTACGACGGCCGCATTGAGCCGTTTACCGAGGCCGTTCATCTGGTACGTCCGCATCAGGGCCAGCTGGAGACCGCAGCCCATATGCGCGAACTGCTATCCGGCAGCGAACTCATCGCCGGTGTCAAGAAGCACGTTCAGGATCCGTATTCGTTCCGCTGCGTTCCGCAGGTTCACGGCACCGTCAAGGATACCATCCGCTATGTGAAATCGGTAATTGACACCGAGATAAACAGCGCCACCGACAACCCCACCGTATGTCCCGACGACGACCTGATTATCAGTGCCGGCAATTTCCACGGCGAGCCTATCGCCATGCCGATGGACTTCCTGGCTATCGCATTGAGCGAACTGGCCAACATCAGCGAGCGCCGCATCTATCGCCTGGTGAGCGGTCTGCGCGGTCTGCCCAGCTTCCTGGTGGCAAACCCGGGACTGAACAGCGGTTTCATGATTACGCAATACACCGCCGCAAGCGTGGTGAGTCTGAACAAGTCGCTGGCCTCACCTTCGAGCCTCGACAGCATCCCCTCTTGCCAGGACCAGGAGGACCACGTGAGTATGGGCGCCAACGCCGCCATCAAACTCTACAAGGTTGTACTCAACACCGAGCGTGTGCTGGCCATCGAGCTGTTCAACGCCGCTCAAGCTCTGGAGTTCCGCTTCCCGAAGAAGTCGTCGCCCGAAATCATGAAAATCCACGAGGCATTCCGCAAGGAAGTGCCGTTTATCGGCGACGATGTGGTGATGTATCCTCTTATCGAGAAAGCCATCCAATTCCTGCGTAAATGAAACTGCTGGTAAAAAATATAGCCACGCTGGCGGGCATCGACGGCGGCGGCACGCTGAAGAAATGCGGCGAAGAGATGTCGCGTTTCGATTCGATTCCCGACGCGTGGATGCTTGTCGAGGACGGCATCATTACCGAGTTTGACACCGTGGCCAACCGTCCGGCCCCCGTCGATGTCGACACTGTGGTCGACGCCGGCGGCGGCACGGTGATGCCGAGTTGGTGCGACTCCCACACACATATCGTCTACGCCGGTAGCCGCGAGCAGGAGTTCGTCGATAAAATCAACGGACTGTCGTATGCCGAAATCGCCAAGCGCGGCGGAGGCATCCTCAACAGCGCCGACCGCCTGCACGAGATGTCGGAGCAGCAGCTTTACGACCAAGCTATGGAGCGTGTGCGCGAGGTGATTGCCAAAGGCACCGGTGCCATAGAAATCAAGAGCGGTTACGGCTTGAACACGCAAGACGAGTTGAAGATGCTGCGCGTAATCGCGCGCATCCAGGAAAGCACACGTCTGCGCGTGGTGTCGACGTTCCTCGGCGCCCATGCTGTGGGCCGCGAGTATGCCGGCCGCCAGGCCGACTATGTCGACCTTGTGGTGAACGAGATGATTCCTGCGGTGGCTGCTGAAGGGCTGGCCAATTTCGTCGACGTGTTCTGCGACGAAGGCTTCTTCACGCCCGAAGAGACATCGAGAATTCTAGAGGCCGGACTGAAATACGGAATGCGCGGTAAAATCCACGGCCAGGAGCTCGCACCGTCGGGTGGGGTAGAGGTCGCTTTGAAGCACAACGCGCTTTCGGTTGACCATCTCGAGAGCATGACCGACGACGACATCGCGATGATGCGCGGCGGTGACACCATGCCTACGGCGTTGCCCGGCACCTCGTTCTTCCTGAACATGCCGTTTGCTCCGGCCCGCAAGATGATTGCCGCAGGATTGCCCATGGCTGTCGCCAGCGACTACAATCCCGGTTCGACGCCCAGCGGCGACATGAAGTTTGTAGTGTCGCTCGCGTGCATAAAGATGCGCCTGCAGCCCGCCGAGGCCTTCAACGCCGCCACTATCAACGGCGCTGCGGCAATGGGACTGAGTGCCGACTACGGCTCTATTGCTCCGGGCAAGGTGGCCAATTTCTTCATCACCCGTCCCATCCCGAGCCTCGCCTTCATTCCTTACGCCTACACCACACCTGTGGTCGACCGCGTTTTCCTCGCTGGCGAGGAGCAATAATTATGGATAACAACAGCGGCCGCTGTGTCCCGAAGCGAAATCTCGGGGTGCAGCGGCCGCTTGGTATTATGAGGGTTCCGCGTCGTGGCGTAAAAGTGGAACCAGTTGGATTTAATAATAGATTTTGTTAACGCTGTAGGCGGAAGTATGGCTCGGCGGCATAAAGGGGAATGTTTTCCATCCAGCCCTGGTCGATGTATGGCTTCATCGATACTCGCAGGGCTTTGAAGTTCTGTGCGGCAAAGTCTACATTCACGAAATTGTACAGCGACTTGCTTTTTGTGTTGGCCTCGGCTTTGACCTCAACGGGAACAACCCTCCCATGAGTCTGGTAGAGGAAATCGATTTCCATCATTGAGTTGTCCTTCGAATAATAATAAGGTATGTCGCCGGTGGCGGCCATGAATTGCTGAAGTACGTAGTTTTCGGTAAACGCTCCCTTGAAACCCACAAATGCATTGGTGCCGAGTAGCAAGTCTTTTGGCTCTGCTTCGCTCAAGCAGGCCAACAGTCCGCAGTCGAGAAAATAAAGTTTGAATGCCGAGTAGTTGCAATAAAATTTTAACGGCATTACGGGTGCTTTGATGCGTTCCACCTTATAAACCAAACCGGCATCGACGAGCCACTGAACGGCCTCCTCGTAGTCGGTCGCACGCGCCCCTTTCTTTACAGCGCCGAAGATGAATTTTTTGTTCTCTTGAGCCAATTGTGCGGGAATGCTGTTCCATAGTTGGCGTATTTTTTGTGCCTTGGGCTTGGCGTGTTTCGAGATGTCACGCATATATGCGTCAAGAATTTCATGCTGGATCTCTCTAACGAGCGCGGTGTCATGGCTGTCGACAAAACTGTTCACTGCCTCTGGCATGCCGCCAGTGAAATAGTATTGTCTCAGATAGTCGATGAGCACATCGCCGAAAGCGTTGACCGATGGCCAGTCGAGTGAATCGAGCATCTCCACAAGTTGTTCGCGCCCGCAAGCAAGCAAGTATTCATTGAATGACATGGGGTACATGCGCAGAGTGTTGACTTTTCCCACGGGGTAGGATTCGTTTTCCTTAAGAGTTATGCCCAGCAACGATCCTGCCACGGCCACATGGAGTTCGGGCATGTTCTCGCAAAAGTATTTCAATGCGGCGAGACCGTCGTTTATTTCTTGTATTTCGTCGAAAATTACAATGTGTTCGCCGGGTATGATTTTGGTCTCGAAATAGCGCTCCAACTCGGTTATGATTCTCTCCACTGAGAAGTCGCGGAAGAGAATCTCGGCAAATTTGTTCTGATGGCAGTTCAAGTATACCATATGCTGGAACTCGTTGCGTCCGAATTCCTTCAGAATATATGTTTTCCCTACCTGTCGTGCGCCGAGAAGTATAAGTGGCTTTCGGTTGGGGCGCTCTTTCCAGTAGAGTAAGTCGTTGTAAATAAGTCGTTTCATGTTGATTTTGCAATATTTTATTTTCGCAAAATTACATTTTTCTTGGGGAATATGCAAGAAAATCTACATTTTTCTTGGGGAATATTTTTGAGAAACCACATTTTTCTTGGGGAATATTTTGGAAAAACCACATTTTTCTTGGGGAAAGAGGTGCGCGGGCAGGTGTAAATACTCCTCTATTGGGTGATGGTGAAGGTGATGAGTGGCAACCACACGGCATTATTGTCCTTTTTTCGTACATTTTTTTCAGCGAGTCGGGCACATGCTATATATTGATGTCATGTTCGGCTATATGCGTGATTCGTGCATTTTTACTCTGTCGTGTCGATGCGTGTTTTATGGCGCTTATTCACGCTATCGATGCTGTAGAATAGGAAAATAATGGCTGCGTCCCGTGATTTTGGTATGTTTTTCTTAAAAAAGGTGTTAAAAAGTTGTGTTTATAGTGATTTATTCGGAAAATATGAGTAAATTTGTGCTCTTTTTGATAGCCCTGTCTTCTTGATGGGGGGCAAAAAATTATGTATATTCAATGTAATTCAACTAATAATTAAAAAGAACAAATTTTACCAAGTGAAGACCTTGAACTTTGAAAACTTAACTCAATTCAGGAAGAAGGCGCAAGCCGACTTGAACGTTCGTGAACTGAGTTATGCTGCTGTTAGTGAGAAGAGTTGTGGCCTCGCGGTAGGAACTGAGCACATTCAGTTGCTGTGCTGCGGCGGTACCGGCTGTAAAGCCTCGAGCAGCGCTAAGATTGTAGACAACCTGAGAGCGGCTATCGAAGCCAACGGCATCGCCGACAAGGTTGAAGTGATTGTGACCGGTTGTTTCGGTTTCTGCGAGAAAGGCCCGATTGTGAAAGTGATGCCCGACAACACTTTCTACACTCAGGTCAAGCCCGAGGACGCCGATGAGATCGTGAAGGAACATGTGATTGGCGGCCGCCGTGTTGAGCGTCTGCTCTATGTCGACCCGAAGACCAACGCCACGGTGAGCGACTCGAAGCACATGGACTTCTACCGCAAGCAGCAGCGTGTTGCGTTGCGCAACTGCGGTTTCATCGATCCGGAAAACATCGCCGAGTACATTGCCCGCGACGGTTACGCAGCATTGGCCAACGCCCTGCAGAACCAGACTCCCGAGGAGGTGATCGACATCATCAAGAAAGCAGGCCTTCGCGGCCGCGGTGGTGCCGGCTTCCCGACGGGAATGAAGTGGGGCTTTGCCCGCGGCTACCAGGCCGAGCACAAGTATGTGGTGTGTAACGCCGACGAGGGCGACCCCGGAGCATTTATGGACCGTTCGATTATGGAGGGCGACCCTCACTCAGTGATTGAGGCCATGGCCCTTTGCGGCTACTGCATTGGCTCTAACGAAGGTTTGATTTACATCCGCGCTGAGTATCCTCTGGCAGTTCACCGCTTGAAGATTGCCATCGACCAGGCCCGCGAGCACGGCATGCTCGGCAAGCACATTCTTGGCAGCGACTTCGACTTCGATATCGAGATCCGCTACGGTGCAGGTGCGTTTGTCTGCGGTGAGGAAACCGCTTTGATCCACTCGATGGAGGGCAAGCGCGGCGAGCCTACTTTGAAGCCGCCGTTCCCCGCCGAGAGCGGTTACAACGGCTATCCCACCAACGTTAACAACGTTGAGACCCTCGCCAATGTTCCCATTATCCTTACCAAGGGTGCCGACTGGTTCGCCTCGATTGGTACTGAGAAATCGAAAGGCACGAAAGTGTTCGCTCTCGCCGGTAAGATTAATAATGTGGGTCTTATCGAGGTCCCGATGGGCACCACTCTTCGCGAGATTATCTACGACATCGGTGGCGGCGTGAAGAACGGCAAGAAGTTCAAGGCCGTACAGACCGGTGGTCCTTCGGGCGGTTGCTTGACCGAGAAGCACCTCGACATCCCCATCGACTACGAAAGCCTGGGAGCTGCCGGCTCGATGATGGGTTCTGGCGGTATGATTGTCATGGACGAGGACGACTGTATGGTATCGGTTGCCAAGTTCTACCTCGAGTTCACCGTGGGCGAGTCGTGCGGTAAGTGTACCCCCTGCCGTATCGGTAACAAGCGCATGCTGGAGATTCTGACCCGCATAACCGAGGGCAAGGGCACCATGGAGGACATCGAGCACCTGAAGTCGCTCGCCGCCACCATCAAGGACACGGCACTCTGCGGCTTGGGCCAGACCTCTCCGAACCCCGTGTTGTCGACCATCGATAACTTCTATGATGAATATGTGGAGCACGTTAAGAAGCACACTTGCCGGGCTAAGCAGTGTAAGGCCTTGTTGACCTACACCGTCAATCCCGAGAAGTGTAAGGGCTGTGGCGCTTGCGCGCGCAACTGTCCTGCCGACGCTATTATGGGCGATGTCCGCAAGCCACATGTGATCAATCCATTCAAGTGTATCCGCTGCGGTATGTGCCAGTCTCGTTGCCGCTTCGACGCTATTCATGTCTTCTAATCAAACCCGCTAAATATCATCATGGAAGAGAAATTGATAAAACTTACAATAGACAACCACGAAGTGGAAGTGCCTCAGGGTACCACCCTTCTGGAAGCCGGCAAGCTCGTCGGCATCGATATTCCCACACTGTGCCATATCGACCTCAAGGGCACCTGTGTGAAGAACAAACCCGCCTCGTGCCGCCTGTGTGTGGTAGAGGTTGAGGGCCGCCGCAACCTGGCCCCCGCCTGCGCCACCAACTGCATGCCCGGTATGGTGGTATACACCAACTCGGCCCGCGTGATTCGCGCCCGCAAGACTGTTGCCGAGCTTATCCTTTCGGATCACCCGAACGACTGTCTGACCTGCCCCAAGTGCAGCGACTGCGAGTTGCAGCGCCTGGTTATGCGTCTGAACATCCGTCAGATGCCGTATAACGACGGTGAGAAGAGCGAGCGCAAGAACGAGGTTACCCCGGCCATCACTCGCAACATGGAGAAGTGTATCTACTGCCGCCGTTGCGAAACCGTGTGTAACGAGGTGCAGAGCGTGGGTGTGCTTGGCGCAATCCGCCGCGGATTCGACACCACCATCGCTCCAACCTTCGACCGCATGTTTGTCGATACCGACTGTACTTATTGCGGACAGTGTGTGGCAGTGTGCCCCGTGGGCGCACTCACCGAGCGCGACTATACCGACCAACTCATGGCCGACATCACCAACCCCGACAAGGTGGTTGTTGCACAGCCCGCTCCCGCAGTGCGTTACGCCCTTGGCGAGGAGTTCGGCATGAAGGCCGGCGAAATCGTCACCGGCAAGCTGGCTACCGCTTTGCGCGACCTTGGCTTCGACTATGTGTTTGACACCGACTTCGGAGCCGACCTCACTATCATGGAAGAGGGTGCCGAGATACTCGACCGCCTCAAGAAATTCCTGGCCGGCGACAAGAGCGTGAAGCTGCCTATCATGACCTCGTGCTGCCCTGCATGGGTGAACTTCTACGAGCACAACTATCCCGACCTGCTCGACTATCCCTCGAGCGCCAAGTCACCCGCTCAGATGTTCGGTGCCATCGCAAAGACCTATTGGGCCGAGAAGATGGGCATTCCTCGCGAGAAACTCGTGGTTGTTTCGATTATGCCTTGCTTGGCAAAGAAATACGAGTGCACCCGCGACGAGTTCAAGGTGGACGGCAATCCCGATGTGGACTACAGCATCTCGACCCGCGAGCTTGCCCGCCTGATCAAGCGCGCCAACATCAACTTCGCACAGTTGCCCGACGGCGACTTCGACAGCCCGCTGGGTGAGTCGACAGGTGCTGCCGCTATCTTCGGCGTCACCGGCGGTGTGATGGAGGCTGCTCTCCGTACCTGCTACGAGGTGTACACCGGCAAGACCCTTGAGCATCTCGACCTGAAGCAAGTGCGTGGTTTCGACGGCATCCGCGAGGCTACAATCGATCTCAACGGCTTCGAGCTGAAGGTGTGTGTGGCCCACACGCTGAGCAACGCCCGCATCATCATGGACAAGCTCCGTGCAGGCGAACTCGACTACCATGTGGTAGAGGTGATGGCATGTCCTGGTGGATGTATCGGCGGAGCCGGTCAGCCTTACCACCACGGCAACTTCGACCTCATCCAGGCCCGCTGCGACGCTCTCTACGCCGAGGACAACGGCAAGCCGTTGCGCAAGAGCCACGAGAACCCCGACATTCAGAAGTTGTACAAGGAGTTCCTTGGCGAGCCGCTGAGCGAGAAGTCTCACCACTTGCTGCATACTCACTATTTTGACAAATCCATCAAGTAAAACATTTGGCTAAAACCTATAGACTATGG
>JBGUHM010000071.1:0-20478 GCA_045112115.1 Sodaliphilus sp.
GTAGATGGCCACAAACGGATGCTTGCCCTCGTGTGCCAGACCGCCGGCGAAAGTCACGGCGTGGCCCTCGCTGATGCCGACGTCGAATGTGCGCCGTGGCAATGCTTCCTGCAACAATGCCATCGAAGTGCCTCCGGGCATGGCGGCAGTGATGCCGACTATGTTTTCATTTTTGTTCGCCAGTTCCACAAGGGTTTTGCCCATCACATCCTGATACTTGAGCACAGGATTGTCAGTCTTGGGCGATTTCTTTATCTCGCCGGTCTTCTCGTCGAAGAGGCCCGGGGCATGCCAGGTTGTTGGGTCTTTCTCGGCCGGCTCGAACCCCTTGCCTTTTTTGGTGTGGAGATGTATGAGTTTCGGCCCGGTCATGTTCTTTATTTCGTTGAAAACCTTCACGAGGTTTTTCACGTCATGTCCGTCGAAAGGTCCGAAATAGCGTATGTTGAGACCCTCGAAGATGTTCTGCTGTCCTGTGAGCAGCGACTTGGTGGCATTGCTGAATCGCAGCACGATACCTTTCCCCCGCTCTCGTATCACTCCGTGCCGGCGGAAATAGTTGTAGAGTTTGAATCGTATGTTGTTGTAACGCCGGCTGGTTGAGAGTTTGGCCATGTATTCACCGAGAGCGCCAACGGGTCGGTCAATCGACATGTCGTTGTCGTTGAGCACAATGAGCAGGTTGTTCTTGTGGATGGCCGCGTTGTTGATGCCTTCGAAGGCCATGCCGCCGCCTATCGATGCGTCGCCGATGATGGCCACCACTTTCCGGTCGGGATGCTCGCTGAGCTCGCTGGCGATCGACATGCCCAGCGCGGCGGAGATGGAGTTGCTGGCGTGTCCTGCGGTGAAAGTGTCGTATTCGCTCTCTTTCGGGTTCGGGAAACCGCTCAAGCCACCCATCTTGCGGTTGGTGCAGAATTGGTCGCGCCGGCCGGTGAGGATTTTGTGGGCATATGCTTGATGTCCCACGTCCCAGACCAGTCGGTCGTCGGGGGTGTCCATTGTGTAGTGAAGAGCGACAACAATCTCGACCGCGCCCATGCTCGATGCGAAATGGCCGGGGTTGGTACTCAGCTCATGTATGATGAATTCCCGCAGTTCACGGCACACGTCGGGCAGGGTGTCGACCGGCAGTTTCTTGAGGTCGGCAGGAGAGTCGATTTGACTCAACAGCGGGAAGTGCTCTTTAATGTATTCTGATTCGGTCATTTAGTCTTTTAGGTATTTCTTGTAAAGCGGTACGAAGACGATGATTCCGCTGGCCACAATCGAGAACAGCACGGTGAATGTGATCTGTTTGACATGTGTGACGATAAACACCACCAGCAAAAGCCACAAAAGCGCTATGCAGGCGAAACGTATCCATTGTCCTGGTTTTACCTCTTTCATTTTAGTCAGTAATTATAGTCCAATTCAATCGGCAAAGATAAATAAAAGTTTTTGTATAATGTTCACGCGAGGCGGCTTTTTTTCAACAAAAGCGATTTTTGTGTCAATAAGAGTGTGTATATGAAAAATATTCACTATTTTTGCGGCGGGAAAATTTGTATTTAATAAATTGTTTTGACCATAAAAATATTCGAGAAAATGAAAAAGAACATGCTTATCCTGGCTGCCCTGTTGTGCAGCGCGTTTTTGTTTAGCGCTTGCGGCGATGACGAGCCCGATGTGACCGCAACCGTGACTTATACTCTGACCACGAACGATGTGACTCAGGCTGCCAATGTCGTGATTTACTACGTGGGCGACAACGGCGAGAAGAAGTTTGAGACTATGTCTGCCGGCCAGTCGGCTTGGTTCAAGACCGTGACCGTGAAGAAGTTCTCTTCGAAGGTGGGTGTGCTTATGGTGGTTTCTCCCAAGGACGACGCCAGTCTTAACAAGGATAATTACAACGTCCACACCGAATGCCGTATCGACGTGAAATACAGTAACGGTATGACCAATTATGCGAACACGAAGACCCTCATTGGTCAGGAGACGGTGTCGAAGAGCAAGATTAACGACCTGCTGCGCAACAAGAAATTCGAGTACGGCCTGAAGCTCGAGCGCGACGGCTCAATCACCGACACATCGATGTCCTACCTGAAAGATTAAAGAACTTACTGTAGTGAAGTTCATAGTTAATTTGTTTTAGGGGAAACTTCGGTTTCCCCTTTTTTGTAAAAATGAAGAAAAAAGAACCGTCCCTTTTTCTTCATTCTCAGCCTGTAGCCGGCGACTGTTCGAAAACGAAAATGATGGTGTGTCATAATTAAAAAGCGGGAACGAATAAACGCAAGTAGAGAAATATTGCCTATCTTTGCGGTGTGATTTGAACTATAAAAACGGAATTTAGAGTTCAGATTATGTGTTATGAAACCAATAAATCCCAAATAGTTAAATTAAAAAAACATACTTATGAAAGTATTACTTATAAACGGAAGTGCCAATAGGAACGGCAACACATTTACGGCACTCGCTGAGGTTGCCCAACAATTAGAAAAGAACGGTGTTGAGGCTGAGATCATGCAGTTGGGGAATAAACCCATCCGTGGCTGTATAGCGTGCGGACAGTGTCAGGCGAAACAACTTGGGCATTGTGTCTTCGATGATGACATCTGCAACCGTATCGTAGAAAAACTCAATGAGGCCGATGCTCTCATCGTGGGTTCACCAGTGTATTACGGTCAGCCCAACGGAGCCGTGATGGCCGTCTTGCAACGTGCCTTCTTCTCAGGTGCCAAAGTACAGAACAAGCCTGCAGCATCGGTGGCCATCTGCCGTAGGGGAGGGGCTACGGCTGCATACCAGACGCTGAACATGATTTTCGAGATGATGAACATGCCCGTGGTGACTTCGCAATACTGGAACATCGCCTACGGCTTGGCCCCAGGTGAGGCGACGCAGGACACAGAGGGCATGCAGACCATGCGGACACTGGCCGACAACATGGCCTGGCTACTGAAGAAGATTCACGCCGATGGCACACCCGACTATCCCGAGCGCGAGCCGTGGCAGGGAATGAATTTTATCAGATAAGTATGATTGCAGAAGGTGAATACAGACACACCTACACCGCGACGGCATCGGACATCTCCCCCACGTACAGGCTTACGCCCACAGCGATGCTGATGTACTTCCAGGACAGTTTTGCGCGTCTGATGACAGTCTACGGTTTGGCAGCCTTCGACATAGTAAAGCAGCGCCGCATGTGGGTGATCACGGAGATTCAGATTGAAGTTGAGCCAACAGTCACCTATTGGTCGGAAGACTTTACTGTGGAGATATGTGTGAGCGAACTGACGTCACTCCGCATCTACTGCGACTTCCGCATAGTCCGAAAAGATAACGAGCAGTTGATAGCCTCGGGCACAAGTCAGTGGAACATCCTCAATCTCGAGACCAAACGGCTGGAGACAACGGATTTCCTTGCCGACAAACTTACGGTGGTCCCCGAGTTGATGACTGGAAGGCACAAGAAAATACGGTTCCCCAAAGCGCAGACGTTCGATATGCTGACGGAGCATCGAGTCACACGTCTTGACCTTGACTTCAATTTCCACGTCAGCAACCGCAGTTATGTGAGCATAGCCCTGCTAACGATGCCGGAAAATGTGTTGTCATCACAAATGTTGTCATCACTTATTGTCCACTGGCTGCATGAGACCTATCTTGACGACACCCTGACGTGCCGAATGTCGCGTACGGATGACGGAGGCTACCTACACACGCTTACGAATTCAGATGGCGTTGTGGTCTGTGAACTTCTCAGCCGATGGCAATCGCTAACGGACACTGCAGATGTCAGTGAGGTGTTGAACAGGGATTTGTAAAATGCTATTATTTTAATTAGGAATGTAGAGCTCTGATTACTCATTAACACTGTTATAGGTTACACGGGCATCAAGCGGTTGGCTTACACTAGTTGTGTAAATCAACCGCTTTATAGTTGTGCGTTGCCGTTGTGATTTCGAGATGGGATTATTTTGGACTCTTTAATTTTTGACTATTTGATATCAATTGTTAGAAAAAAGTGCTAAAAATAAGTAAAAATAGCGAAAAAAATACTACTTTTGTGGTTAAATTCTTGTTTTTATTATAATTTTAGTTTCTAATGTATATGAAAATCAATCTTAAACGAACAAAATGGAGTTTCTCCGTTTTTTTGACAGTAGCAACACTTGGTGCTATTTTGCTGAGTAGTTGTGAAGAAGATAAGGGACTGCCATACTACGACGACAAGTCGTTGGACGCACCTTATCTCTTCAGCGAAGGGTACAAAGACGAAATCCAGTACCCCTATGAACTCTCCAAGCCACTGTCGGACTGGCTGTCGCTTGTTCGCGACGACGTGAAAGTGTGCAAGCTCAGCATCCCCGGCACGCACGATACCATGACGGGAATGGGCTTCTACACGCCGGTTGTCAAATACTTCTCGAACATTATGGCAATCAGCCAGGTGTCGACATTTGCCGAGCAGATGTCGTGTGGCATACGATTCTTCGACTTCCGTCCTGTGGTAGCTATCGACACCCTGGCCAAGAAGTCGGAAGACCGTCAGATTCTGCGTCTCGCGCACGGTTTTACCGAGGTGAATGTGTCGCTCGAGGAATCTATCGACTGGATGCAGCAGTTCCTCAAGACTCACCCCTCGGAGTTCTTTATCGTGAAAATACAAGCCGACAATGGTATGGAGAGTCAGCAGAATTGGACCATCTTGCTCGACAAGGTGCTCTCGCTGCCCAAGTACAGAGGTCTGTTTGTAGAGAGTTGGCGTCCCGACATCACCGTTGGCGAGATGCGCGGCAAGATATTGTGGCTCAGTCGCTACGACCTTCGTCCTGTCAACCCCGCGTTCCACTATCCCGTTGCCTACTGTGACTGGCCCGACGAGGACCCCGATGTAGATGAGGCAGTCCACCCCGAGCAACAGCGCAGTTGCGCCATCTACAACATGGAGGACCCGAGCATCAAGGCCACGCTCTATAAGCAAGACTACTACAAGACGACGAGCGAGAAGCGCCTGCAAACCAAGATTTCAACGGTGCTCGCCATGATGAAGAGCGCACGCGAGGCAACCGCGGGCGACGAGAACATCTGGATTGTGAACCACTGCTCGGCTTATACCGAGGTTTCGGCTCGAGGATATATCACCAACGCCTCGAACCTTCACCCCAAGGTGATTGAAGATCTGCGTGCCAACGAGGGCACAGTAGGCATAATGCCCATGGACATGGCATGCCACGACTATGTGCATTGCATCATCAACGGCGGCACCCCCTATACCAGCGACTACCTCTACGGCTTCTATCCTCGCAGTCAGTCGCTGACCAACCTGCTAGTGATGTCGAATAAGAAGTTTTTTAAATAATCAATATGCTTAGTAATCGTTATGAAACAGATTAGACATTTTCTATCACAGTTTTGCCGCGTGGCAACGGTGGCAGCGACAATCGCGCTCCTGACACCGGCCATAAGCGCACAGGAGAACAAAGACCTGAAACTACACAGCGAGAACGGCATGTTGAACCACCTGGCAGTGGGACTCCAGACAGGCTTGGGCGGTACCGGAATAGATGTTGCTATGCCGTTGCACCGCATCGTCACCATGCGTGCCGGCTTAGTGGGCAATTTCGTGGGCGACATCAAGTTCAAGGCTATCAACACTGCAAGCGAAATCACTCAGTCACAACTCGTCGAGGACGACGCCATCAAGCAGTCAAAGATGGTCGACAAGATAGAACTCGCCATCAAGCCTCGTTTGTGGAACGCCTTTGTCATGGCAGAGGTGCATCCGTTCCCGACGCCGTTCTATTTTTCGGCCGGACTCTTTGCCGGAAGCCGCACGTTCCTGCACTTCCGCAACACTAACGACGGCGCGCTACAGTCGCTCTACGATGCCAATCGAAAGGTGGAGGACTACAACGCCCTGTACCACACCAACTATCCTCCGGTGGGACTCAAGTTTGGCGACTACGTTTTCACTGCCGACGAGAACTACAATATCGACGTGAAGATGAAGACCTGGGCTGTGAAGCCATATCTGGGCATCGGCTTCGGCCAAAGCATGGCCCAACACCACCGCTTGAGTGTTGCCGTTGATGCCGGTCTCTTGTTCTGGGGCAAGCCGGAGTTTGTGTTCAACAACGGCAAGAAAATCAAGTCGACATCGAAAGAGTCGGGCATCACGCATTTTGTCTCATGGTTCAGTGCTTACCCCATGATACAGATTCGCCTGGCTTACAAGATTTACTGACGCACCCATATGTCAAACTGTGGCTCGACTCTTAACGAGTCGTGGACCGATGTGGGCCGCTGGTATTTTCGACTCCATCAACAGCGGTAGGCTGTTTAGCGGAAGGATTAATCACATTCTGCACGATTTTTGCTCGAAAAAATTTGTCAGTTAAAATAAATGTACTACTTTTGCAGGCGTTTACTGACAACAAATAACAAAATTCATTTACATTTTTAATTTATTTACTTACTACTATGGCATATGTAATTGGTGAAGATTGCGTTGCTTGCGGTACTTGCGAGTCGATGTGCCCCACCGGCGCAATCAGCGAAGGCGACATCTATGTAATTGACCCCGACGTGTGCATCAGCTGCGGCTCATGCGCCGAGGCTTGCCCCAACGAGGCAATCACCGAGGGCTAATCACCTTAGTAAAAAACACTGCTGCGGTTTTGCGCATTGAGCGCGAAGCCGCAGCTTTTTTACTGCTGCTGATTTGCGTTATCGGTTGCCTTTTGCTCGGTTATGGCTTCGGCATAGCATCTGGCAGTTGTTTATATCGGTGTTCCCTCCCTTACTCCAAGCGGTGACGTGGTCGGCATCCATCTCGTTTAGTTTCCAAATTCGTGTGCTGTTGCTGTCGTTTCCTATGGCGCAATAAGGGCAGTTGCTCTTTCCTGTGGCGTGTGCTTTGGCGGTCTGCCGGTTATACACCATGCGTTTCACTTTTTCGTCAAACACGCGGACGTTCAGCAGCTTCGTATCGTTCTCTCCGCCGAGTACATATTCGAAAATTCCTTTGCGGTCAGTCACCTGAGTGTCCTCCATCAGTTCAGCTACCCGTTTGCCCACCTCGGTACTGTTGTAGGGCTTATTGTGGTACGCTTCATATAGTCGCGCCCATTCTCGGCCACGCATCTCGGGATATACAGTTGGAAATATATTGTTCACCCAGTCGATTACTGCGTCGAAATAGTTCTTCAGTTCGTTGATGTCGTTGTCGTGGCGATGAGAACTCATATATTCTCCTACATTACCCTTGCTGACCCAGTCGAGGGCGCAGCGCAGGTAGTCCTGACGTTTCACGTTACCCGCTACAAAGTGGCTCCATTTCTGTATTTCAGCATTGTTGCTGTTGCTGAATACCGCCTTCGCTTTAGTGACAAATAGGCCGCTGTAGACGGCGTTGAGCAGTTCCTGCTCGTTGAGCGGCACTCCGGCGATGTTCACCGTTTTGAACCATTCCTTGATTTCGCTCTCGGCGCCTTCGCAGATATACACCAGCAACTCTGTCTTTAGAATCCTTTCTCTCTGGTCTTCGGCGAGACTGCCTATCGATTGTGGAATGCCGTTGGTGTCGATGATGCTTAGTTTGCCCTCGACAAATCGTCCGAGCGAGGTGATGCGTTGCTGCCCGTCAAGTACCTCAAATCTGTCGTCTTCTATTTTATTGAAGTAAATCAGTCCGAGCGGATAGCCTTTTAACGCCGATTCAATAACAGCCACGTCCTTCTTCCCGTCGCAGTAGATATAGTTGCGCTGGTATTCCGGCTGGATGGTTAGCCTACCTGCCATGCCGTAGAGACCTCGTCCTTCCAATTCATTATAGTGGAATCCTTCGCATATTTCCTCCACTGTGAACTTGTGCAGTATTGTTTTCATTAGTTGTCTTTTTTATGTTTTATGAGTATTCGAGCATATAGAATCTTGAGAGCTCCATTAACGTTATCTGCAATATAGTAAATTTTGTTATTTGGTATTTCGTTAAGTAAAATTGTTGAACGTGTATTTGCTTTGCTGCCATTTGTCTGTGTCCCGTTTGTGTTGACTTGAAGAGGATTAATATATCGTTTCGTCGGCCAAGCTGCTTTATCATATTCGTCACGTCCAGCAGTAATCCCCAGTATTTCAAACTGCTCGGGGCAGTATTTGTCGAGGAAAGAGATGGGTACTCCCATCATTTCGCTATAGTCGGATGGAATAGCGTCGGTATAAGGCACATCTATGGCGTCGTAGTTGTCGTAATGGTCGTATTCTGTTTTGCCTTTGAGCTCTTTGTGTTTGCTGAACTTTAGGTTGTCGGCCATTGTCATCAGCTGTAGCGGTTGATGGCGACGTCCATGGTCGAGGTTTGTAAACCAACGAACTCCCTTTACACGAATATATTTATTACCCTTTGAATCGATTCGACAACCAGCCGCTGTGAGCGGATATTCATTGGGCACACCGAATTCGCGGTCGCCGCTGTGAATGGTTGCTCCGAGCCAAGCCTTATTGTTTTTTATCAATGGGAATACTTCTTTATAGGTTATGGCGTTCATGTTGCCGATTATCAGGAACTCTTTTCCTGCAGAAATTATCCATGTGAGGAACTCGCGGAAAAGTGAGAACGGAGGATTGGTGATGATTATGTCGGCTTCATCGCGCAATTGTGTCACCTCTTTGCTGCGGAAATCTCCGTTACATTCAAGATACTGCCATTGCAGGTCACGGTGGTCAACTACACCATCGCCAGTGATGTCGTTCTCCAGGACGAAGATTTTACCGTTGTTTCTCGACTTGTCGGGGTCGAAGTGTGGGGCACCTGTCTCAAACAAAGTTAATTGGCGCTTGAATTCCATTTTCTTTGCCTCAGGAGCGTAGCTTGTTGAAATAAGTTTCTTTAGGCCGAGTTGCTGAAAATGCTGCGCGAAATAGAGCGTGAAGTTGCTCCACTCTGGGTCGTCGCAGGGTAGCAACACCGTCTTACCTCGAAATACATTTGGATTGTATTCCAGATATGCGTTCACCTCAATCTCGATGTCGTGGTACTGAGTGTAAAACTCGTCGTTCTTGCCGATTTTTGCCTTTGATAGATCTGTATTTGCCATTTAGCATCAGCCGATATGTCGGCATGTCGCCGACTTATCGGGGCAGGCAATCTGGGGGGCTACAAGACGTAGAAAAAGAAAGGTGCAGACAATCTCTTATCTACATCTTGAGGCCCTCAGAATTGCCCGTACAACCAGATAAGTCATGCCTACACCTATGGTGCAGACATCAGCGACTTATTCTTGATTGTACTAATTTGAAATTTCTGAGGTTTCAAGATGTACCGAATAATCAGCTAATGCCGTTTATTACTAATATGTTATCGATGAGGGAGACACGGAGTTTCGCTAAACCGCCGCAGGAAAGTCACCTCATTGTGCCTGCAAAGTTAATCATTTTTATTGGATTGTGACGCATTTTCTCCATTATTTCACAACTTGACCTTTGTTTTGGTCATACGAGTGCGAGAATGGTGGCGCATAGGTGACAGAATTGCTTGTTATTGTGACAAAATGGCTGATTGTCAGGCGTTTAGCTGAAATTTTGGCAGGGAATTGCGACTTTTTTGCAGTAGGGAGTTGTGGCACGTAGTTTGTTTTATTAAGTGTCGGACGTCGACTAACGGCGAACCACAAAAACGAAATAATTAACAAACAAATAAAACTTAAATTGAGAAAGGAGAAAATTATGTTAGTACGTAGAAATTCCAACTGGTTGCCCGATGTGTTCAACGAGTTTTTCAACAGCGATATCATGCCTCGCACGGCAGGTTCGACGGCTCCGGCAATCAATGTGATTGAACATGAACATGAGTACACAGTGGAGCTGGCCGCTCCGGGTATGACGCGCGACGACTTCAAGGTTACACTTGACGAAGACGAGAATCTGGTTGTCGACATCGAGAAGAAGCAGGAGAACAATCAGGAAGACAAAGCCAAGACTGGTCATTACCTGCGCCGCGAGTTCTCTTACACGAAGTATCACCAGACGCTGTTGCTGCCCGAGGATGTTGACATCGAGCAGATCAAGGCCAACGTCGAGCACGGCGTGCTCACGGTGACACTGCCGAAGAAGAGCGCCGCTCAACTCAAGAAGCAGTCGAAAGTGATTGAAATCGGTTAACAACAATAGTTAAGCACTAAGCACAGAGGGCGTGCCGCAAAGTCGGCGCGCCCTCGCTTGTGTTGTTATTTTCCTGTCTCTTCATGGCCGAATCGGTGCAAAAGAAGAAAAAAGTGATGAAATATTTGTTTTTATAAGGTGAAACATCTATTTTTGTAACCGAAAACTCACATAAAACAAATAGATATGAAGACAAAACTTATTCTCGCGCTCGTGATGCTGGCGCTGTCGGCACACGCTACAACGACGGTCAAAACAGAGTATTTCGAGTTGGCCGACTCGGTTCGCCTGTTCGACATCGACGGCGATTCCGACTCGCCTGGTTACAAATACGCAAAACATGTGACGGCGCATTGGCCAGTGGCGGTGAACGGCAAGTATTCCAAAGCGCTGAACAGCTATCTGCTCGACTCGCTGTTCAATGTCTACAAGCACCCGAATATCTTCCCATATTACCCTGGCGAGCTGGACGTTATGACAGGATTCTTAGGTGATGTGATATACCGCGACACGCGCGACAATACCTTAGTCGAAGATTACGTCAAGAAAGAACCGTTGGCCGTTGGCGACCTAAACTGTGAGGAATACCCGTTGAACTGCTGGTACGACAATATCGATATCAAGCTGAGCCACACCCTTGGCGACCTTGTGTTCTATACGGCTAATTACGACATCTATCTTGGGGGCGCGCACGGAATGTTTTTCACCGATTATCTGGTGTTTGACGCGCGCCTCGACAAACCAGTTCACCTAAAGGACTTCGTTACGAGCCCCGCGAAACTGCTTCGCCTGCTGCCCAGCTACGACAAGCGCGATAAGGACACCAAATGGTGGGAGAACATCGAGGTGGAAAATATCGATAATTTCTACATCAAAAACGGAAAGATGGTGTTTGTCTTCGCACCCTACGCCATCGGCCCGTTCTGTGACGGCATTATCGAGGTTCCGGTCCCAATCAAGACTCTCCGCGCCAAAGGACTGCTCACGGCCTATGCGAAGAAGAAGCTGAAATGACAAAGATTGCACATTTTAATCAAAAACGCGTGTTGGCTCACAATTTTATTTAAATTATGCGGTTATTATTATAAACCGGCGCTTAAACCGCAGTGTAATTATTTTGTCAAATTTAATAGTTCTGATAATAAATCACTAATAAATGTTTTTTATGGATAAACTAAAAGTTGTTTTACTACTCATGGGTATCACATTCATGGGACTATGGGGCGTTCATGCTGGTGCGGCCCCATCCGAGCCCGACTTCGACTACCCGCAGCAGGTGAGCGCCGACGCGCTGAAGGACCTGAAGAGCGCGCAGAAAAGCGGTGACGGACAGCTCGCTGTCGATGCCCTCGTGCGCTTCGCCATCGCACGCAGCAGCATCACCGAGGAGTCGATAGACACGATTATACCGCAGATTGAGGCGGTGAAACTGAAAGAGAAACGCGCCGACTACAACGCGATGCTCAACTATCTGGAAGCCCTTGTGTTCAAGGGCTATGCTGGTTCGAGGCGATATGCCGACCACAGTAATTCGCTGGAAGAGAGCAACCCCGCGGACTACACCGAGTGGAGTCAAGAGCAGTTCCAGCTGAAAATCGACGAGTTGATCAACCTTGCGTTGAGCAACCCCGAGGCATTGAAAAAATGCCCGATAACCAACTACAGCCGGATTATCAAGGTGCCCGACAAATTAGGAGCTACCTACTGTCCCAACCTGTTGACATTCCTGTCGCTGAAAAGTCGTGGCCTGACAAATGACCCGGCGCTGAAGAAACGTTGCTGGGACCTTCAGGTGGAGAGCTGCCAGGGCGACATCCCGGCCGAGATTTTCAACCGCACCGCCCGTCAGCAGAGCGACAACGACGACGACACCAAGCTCCTAGACTTGTACGAGACCTACAAGACCAACGAGCACAGCGGCCTGATACTCGAGGAGATGGGAGCGTACAACAGCAACTACGAGTACTTCAAGGACTATTTACAGCGCCACCCGAAGGGCCTGTATATCACCGATGTGAAAGAGAACATAGCCAAAATCGAGGAGAAATACGCCTATGTGAACTACAGCAACTGCTTGCACTCGAGCGACTCGATAAAGGTGAGCGGCCGCGTTAGCAATGTGAACGACCTTGAGGTTGTGCTTTACCGAATCCCCGACGAAGTCTACGAGAAAGCCAAGAAAGATGAGAAATGGGACTACGCCATCGAGACCCTCGAGCGCGTTGACAGCAAGATGCTTCATTTCGACGGCACTGTGCCGTTTGACGAGTACATCAAGAGTGCGTTCGGTCCTCAGCCTTACGGCCGTTATCTTCTTGTGGGAAACTACGACGTTGACGGCAAGCGTTCGGGCCTGAAATTCGTTCGGGACAACACCCACACGCTGGTGTCCGACCTCACGAGCTTCACGGTGGGCAAGCACGACAAGGGAGAAAAGACCAACGACAACCGCATTGTTGTTGTCGATATCAACAGCGGCGCCCCGCAGCAGGGCGTTACGGTGGATATACCCAAAGCCAATCTCAATAGTGTGACCGACAAAGACGGCGTGTATATCTTGCCGGACAATCGAGTCTTTGATTCGTCGCTAAGCTACAAGATAAGCCGCGGCAAGGACAAATACGCTCCGTCGTCGTATTTTTATCCGTTCAGTATCGACAACAACCGCGGCGGCCACCGCGCCGAAGTCTATACCGACCTGGCTATATATCGTCCTGGCGAGACCGTGCAGTATGCTGTGGTGTTGTATTACAACAACGCCGAGAGCCGTTCGGTGCTCACAGACAAACAGCTCACCGTTAGTTTCCGTGACGCGAACTACAAGGAAATAGAGAAACAGACCGTTACCACCGACGAGTTCGGCCGCGCGGAGGGCAGTTTCAAGATTCCGACCGACCGCTTGAACGGAGTGTTCGCTATCTACATAGATGAGAACGGCAGCCGTCTGACTTCGGCCGGCGTGAACGTGAGCGAGTACAAAGCGCCCACGTTTATGGTGACACTCGATGAGATGAACCATGTGTACACCAAGGACCAGCCCGTGCTCATCAAGGGCAAGGTCGAGACCTACAGCGGTCTGCCCGTAGGTGGCAACGAGGTGAAACTGCGTCTTACCCGCAATGAGTGGAGTTGGGATTGGCGATGGTTCAAGGCTCACCGCAACGGTTTAGAGATGATTGACACGGTACTTACCACCGATGCCGAAGGCCGCTTCTCGATTGAACTGCCGGCCTCACGCTTCGAGGAGAACAAATACTCCGGCTACGATTTCTACAGCCGTTACAGCTACAACGTGAACGCCATATGTACGAATGTTGCCGGAGAGAGCCAGGAGGCGAACTGGTACTTCATCGTGGGCGGGCGCCGCAGCATCGAGTTTGCCGGCGGCTACGACGAGATTGCGTGCAACAACGTCAAGCCCGTCAAGCTGCCGCTCATCTTCAACACCACCGACGAGAACGAGAAGAGCGTGATGTGCCACTACCGCGTGATTGACAAGGATAGCAAGGAGGTGCTATCGGGCGACTTCGAGAGCGACAACCTCACCATCGACTTCACCAAGCTGCCGAGCGGCCGCTACGAGGTGAAAGTACATATCCTCGGCGAAGAGGACCGTTACGAGAGCCGTGCTTACAAATATGTACTGCTCTACACACTGAAAGACGCGCAGCCTCCCGTCGAGGGCAAGCCTATGTGGCTGCCCGCTGACAGCCGTCAGGTGGACAAGAACAACGTGGCCCGCATTCCCATTGGCGTAAGTGTCGACCAGGCTTACATCTACTACGTCGCGTATACTCGCGACAAGGTGATAGGCCAGGGCTGGCTCAACTACAAGCGCGGATTCCACGAACTCGCCCTTCCGATTCCTAAGGAGCCAGAGGAGTATGTGTGTGTCGACATCGTTTCTCATCTCAAGGGCAAGAAGTATGAGGAGTCGTTCACGATGTACTCTAATGTGAAGAAGGCCATGAAAGTGAAAGTGGAGGCGTTCCGCGACAAATTGGTGCCCGGCGAGAAGGAGACCTGGCAGTTCCGTCTGCACGACGTCGACGGTAAGCCACTCAAGGGTGCCATGCTTCTTGAAATGATGGACAAGGCCATCGACGACATCGAGCACAACGGCTGGAGCTTCAATGTGCCTCGCTATTTCATGAGTCGCGCCAATCTCAACGCTCAGTTCTATGTGTCGTCGTCGAGCAACAGCTACACCCATCGTCAACGTGTCGACGGTGACAACGTGAGCTACGACCTGCCCGAGATGAATCTCTACGACGAGGGCTTTTTCGGACGTTACTTTGGATATGACAATATGGTTGAAGCCTACGGTGCCGCTCCCGCGATGATGAAGATGCAAAGTCGCAACATGGTCATGGGAGAGCCCATGGAAGACGCTTTGACAAGCCGAATGGTTAATGCTACAGCTGAATTGGCTGAAGAAGAAGCGACCCCGGCACCTGACCCCGCTGTCGATGAGGCTACGCTCGACAAGGTGGCCCTTCGCGAGGGCGACGTGAAAGTGGCACTCTGGCGTCCGATGCTCACCAGTGGCGCCGACGGTGTGATTAAGGTGGAGTTTGAGGCACCGCAGTTCAACACGACCTGGATTATGCAGGCCATCGCCTATACTGCCGACCTCTACACTGGTTCCGCAACGCGCAATCTCGTGACCCAGAAGCCCATCATGGTGAAGTCGAGTGTTCCTCGCTTCCTGCGCCAGGGCGACAAGGCGTCGCTGGCAGCGACCCTGCAGAACGCCACCGACGAGATACAGGATGTCGACGCCGTGATTGAGCTCTTCGACCCGCGTACCAACGAGGTGCTCGCCCGGCGCACGTTCAAGCAGAAGCTTGAGCCAAAGGGAATGAATCCGCTGATGATTGACTGGGCAGTGCCCGACACGGCCTCGTTTGTGGGCTTCCGCGTGAAGGCTGCCAACAAGATGTTCGGCGACGGAGAGCAAGTGATGGTTCCCGTGCTTCAGAACATCTCGCCGGTAATTGAGGCAAAGCCGTTCTATGTGGACGCGGCCACGCCGCGTTTCAGCCAGACGCTGCCGGACTTCCCTCACGGCGCACGAGTCACTCTCGAGTACTGCGACAATCCCGTGTGGTATTGCGCGACCGCGTTGCCCACAATCTACAGCGACAACAGCGACATCGCCACCAGTCTGGCCCACAGCTTCTATGCTGTGAACCTCGCTGCCGGCATCACCGCTGAGAACCCGCAGATACGCGAGGCGGTAGCCTACTGGAACGAGCACAACGCCGAGGATTCGACGCTCGTTTCGATGCTGGAGCGCAACAGCGACCTCAAGATAGGCACACTGCTGGCATCGCCGTGGATACCATTGGCCGACCGCCAGACATTGCGTATGTCGCAACTGAGCGAATTCTTGGATCCGGCGTATTGCGCCCGAGAGAACGACCGCATCATCAAACGCCTTGAGGAATTGCAGATGAGCGACGGCGGATGGCCGTGGTTCCGCTATCCGGGCTGCGAGTCGTCGTACTACACCACGCTGACCGTCCTCGAACTGATAGGCGAGGTGCAGCATCTGGGCTACGGCAAGGGTGATGACCGTGCCAACGCTATGGTGTCGCGCGCGCTGAGTTACCTCGACCGTGAGAGCCTGAATCTGCTCAATAAGCAGCTGAAGTTGAGAAAGAACGACTACAGCGGCTTCTCTGACTACGTTTATGTGCGTTCGCTCTTCCCCGGCGCCGCCATCGGCAAGGAGAACAGCAACATGATAAAGAAGTGCCTCAACGCCATGAAGAAGGAGTGGAAGGGCACGTCGATGGGCAGCAAGGCGTTCTATGCGGTGACGTTCCACCGCAACGGCGAGACCAAGCTTGCCAAGGACATCATCGAGTCGATCCGTCAGTTCGCGATGGTCAAGCCCGAATTGGGTATGTATTGGGACAACCTGCAGAACAGCTGGTACTCCGACAAGGTCGCCACCACCAGTTCCATCCTCCAGGCAATGGGAGAGATTGACCCGCGTCAGGCAGAACTCGACCAGATTCGCAAGTGGATGCTGTTGATGAAGCAGAGCAACGATTGGGGTTCGTCGAGCCTTGCGGCCGATGCCGTCTACTCGCTGCTCTCAACTGGCAGCAAGTGGCTCGACCGTAACGACACGCCGCAGATTACCATCGGCGGAGAGCCGTTGCAAGTGGACCACCGCGATGCTTATCTTGGTTACTTCAAGCGCGAGATTCCCGCAAGTTCGGGTGCCGAACTGGTAATCAACCGCAACGGCAGCTCGCCCGCTTGGGGCGCGGTCTATAGCCAGTACCGTGCGCCTATGACGGCCGTCGAGCAGGTGTCGATTGATGAGATCAGCATCCGCAAGGAGCTGCACGTCTACGCTCTCGACGGTTCTCTCAAGCCCGCCGGCAGTTCGTTCGCCGTGGGCGACAAGGTTCAGGTTCGCGTGATTATCAAGAACAATAAGGACCTCGACTTTGTTACGGTGAAGGACGAGCGCGGCTCATGCTTCGAACCGAAGGACAAGACCTCAGGTTCCCGTTCGGGCGACGGCACATACTACTACCTGGAGACCAAGGACAGCGAGACAAATATCTTCTTCACCTCGCTGCTCAAGGGTACCCATGTGGTGAGCTACGACGCCTACATCACTGCCGCCGGTGAGTACAGCGTGGGTATAGCCACTGTACAGTGTCAGTACGCCCCGCAGATTACCGCCCACAGCGCAGGCTCACTCGTCACGGTAGCTCCTGCCAAGTAACGGCAACGAGTAACAGACAAACGCCAGTCCCGGACAGCCTCGTGCTGCCCGGGGCTGTTGCTTTACCTTTATCGCTATTGCTTCGCCCCCCCCAGTGTTCCCCACAACCGCTGTCCCGCATTGCATGTTATTCATTTTTCATTTGATCCCCCATACAATGACAAATGCAAAAAGTCGAAGACTTTGCTACCTCGTTAGCCCCAGATTGCAAGCGAAGCTATGCTATCTGGGGGGAAAGATGACAAAAGGAATAACGTCTTCGACAATTCTGACCAACCAGTGTCCCATGTATTACATCTTCCATCCTCCATTTTCCATGCGCGAAGCGCCTCAACCACTGCCCCAACGTACTGTCTGGCTCGGCTCTCAGTTCTCTCATCAATCATTAAAAAAGAATTAATTTTTCATTTTTAATTTTTCATTTTTAATTTAAAAGTAGTACCTTTGCGACTTAAAAAGAAATAGCAGTATGAAATTTTCGGTAATAGTGCCGGTTTACAATAGGCGAGGGGAGGTGCGCGATTTGCTGCGCAGCCTGTCGGAGCAGAGCGTTAAGGACTGCTTTGAGGTGCTGATTGTGGAGGACGGGTCGACCGAGCCTTGTGGCGACATTGTCGAGGAATTTGCCTCCTCGCTGGATGTGCGTTACTACTTTAAAGAGAACGAGGGCCGCAGCATAGCGCGCAACCATGGCATCGAGCGTGCCGAGGGCGACTATTTCGTGTTTTTCGACAGCGACTGCGTGATACCCCCGGAGTATTTCGCTACACTGGGCCGTGAGCTCGAGCGTGAGCCTGTGGATTGCTACGGCGGTCCCGATGCCGCCGCCGCCGACTTCACGGTGACCCAGAAAGCGATTAATTTCGCCATGACGTCGTTTCTGACAACCGGCGGCATACGCGGCGGCCGACGGTCGCTGGAGAAGTTCGTGCCGCGCTCGTTCAATATGGGCTATTCGCGTCGAGTATGGGAGACGGTGGGCGGCTTCCGTGAGATGTTCAGCGAGGACATCGATATGTCGACTCGCATCCGCGAGGCGGGCTTCACGACTCGCCTTGTGCCTGAAGTGCCGGTGTATCACAAGCGCCGCGTGAGTTTGGCGAAATTCGCTCGCCAGACCTATGTGTTCGGGATGTCGCGTATTACGCTCAAACTGTTGTATCCAAAGTCGTTGAAGCTGGTGCACTGTCTTCCGGCAGTGTTTACAGTAGGTTTCGTGTCGCTGCTTGTTCTCGGCGTGTTCTGGCCGTGGGCACTGTTGCCGCTGGCACTCTATGCTGTGATGCTGTTTGTGGCTGCACTGGTGAAGACCCGCCATCTTGGTGTGTCGCTGCTGGCGGTTTTGGCGAGCCATGTGATGCTTCTGAGCTACGGCTGGGGCTTTATCAAGGCATTTGTGTGGAAGATACTTCTTGGCCACGGACGCGACGAGGCCCAGGAAGTCGCAATGCGGAAAGGGAAGTAAAAAATGAGTAGCTGTTAAGCGTTGATTCAATGTGTTATAATATATGAATCTTAAAGAACAACTTGAAGAGCGGTCACGGCCACGGGAGAGGGCGCTGAAGGAGGGTTTCGACACACTGAAACCCGCCGATTTGATTGCCGTACTTATAGGCAGCGGCAGCCGTGGAGAGAATGTAGTCGAGTTGTGTGAGCGAATCCTCGACGACCATGACAACAAACTGTACCGAATCGCGCGGCGCTCGGTGGCCGACCTGATGAAGATGTATCGCGGAATAGGGGAGGTGAAGGCGCTGCAGATTCTGGCGGCTATTGAACTCTCCCGCCGTTATCAGGATGAAAAACTCGAGGACGAGGACAATGTAATTACGAGCCATGCCGACGCCTACAAATACCTGCGCCACAAGATGACCGACCTGCCGCACGAGGAGTTCTGGATGCTGGTACTCAACCGCGCCAAGCGTGTGACCGACCGCGTGCGCATCAGCAGCGGCGGAACAGCGATGACCGTCGTCGACGTGAAGATGGTGCTTCGCACAGCGGTCGAACGTTTGGCCGACTCCATTATCATAGCCCACAACCATCCGAGCGACAACGCCACGCCGTCGGCGCACGACGATGACCTGACCGCGCGGGTGAAACGCGGTTGCGAGGCCGTGGGCATCCCGTTGCTCGACCATCTGATTATGTGCCGCTGCGGCCGCTACTACAGCTATGCCGACCACGGCAGGCTCTAATAATGGCTACAGCGCGAGGTTTTCGCCCTTTGAATGGAGCGGGTCGGGGAGATACCAGCGTCCGTCCTTGTTGACGAGTTCTAGTGTGACAGGGTCCTCACCGCCATTGGCATATTCCACTTTGAGTCTGACGGTTGCCGTTTTGCCGTCGGGAGCAATCTGCTCGTCGAGGATGGTGATGTCGCTTAAAGTTTTATCCCATTGCTCTGTCGCTGCACGGTAGAGCGATGCGGTTTGGATGCGCCGTTCTTTAAGTTCGGCTTCGTCCTGAGTGTCGTAAAGGGTGTACTCCGCGGCTTTATCGTAGTCTTTGTTCTTGAGGCTGTTGAACCATGCGGTTACGGTACCGCTCGGACTTTGGTTGTCGCATGCAGTGGCGATGACGGCCACCACGGCGATGAGCAGGATGAAATGTACAGTCTTTCTCATGTCTTATTGTTGTTTATATGGTTTCACTGTATATCCCAGTCCACGCAGCAGGGCAATCAATCCCTGCTCACCGGGGAGGTGTCCGGCACCCACGCACACGAGCGTTGAGCGTAGCGGCAGTTCGTCCTTGATCTTCTCCACCCACGCGCGGTTTCGGCTGTAGATGAGCCGCTCGATGTCGTCGTTGTCGTTGCCCATGTCGTCATCGTTGAGTACTTGCCACAACGCGTCGAGGTCCTGGCTGTAGTAGGCTTGTATGAGTTCGCGGTTGTATTCGTAGAAAAGCGAGTCGTTTTGGCATATCTCAACGAGGTTCTTGGCCTGCTCCTCAAGCGGGTCGCCCAACATTGCGGCAATCTGAGTGTCGGCGCTTTCGAGGCTGTAAGCCGGTTTACCGGCTTTTCGTGCCCTGTTTTCCACGGCCCCGTCGATCTTCTTCTCGGCGTTGTAGTCCGGGAAATATTTCATGGCTTCCATTATCTCGAGCTGCACGGATATAACGGCTGGCTTGACATTGTTGAACAGCTTGATGGTGCCCGACATGCCCATATATCCGCTCATTATGCTGTCGACAAGGCGGTAGTCGTCGGCGCTGAGCAGCACGTCAAGGGTGCTGTCGGCCGGCGCTATACATGCCGTTGCCAGCTGATATGTCATCTCTGGCGATGAAAGCACAGCCTCCTCGATTTCGACCATCACCTGGTCGGTCGCGAGTATGGCGTCGTTCAAGCCTGCTACCGAGTCGATGAACTCTTCCGGCACGAGATGGTATGTGCCGAACAGATATGACGGCTTCTCAAGCCCGTTCCCGCTCACGGTCCAAAGCAATTGGGCGTTCACGGTGGCGGTCAAAGCGAAAAACATCGATAAAATGAAGAGTTTTCTCATATTTTTCAGTCGTTTTTTTTGTTTTTTTCAGCTCGCAAAGATAGGAAAAAAGGCCGA
>JBGUHM010000072.1:0-19160 GCA_045112115.1 Sodaliphilus sp.
CTGCGTTGGGAGCCCAATCCTGCTCGCCGAACTTGCCGAGTACCCAAACGTCGGCGATGGGTTCGGGAGCGATTTCGCCGTCGATGATGGCCTTCATGTTAGCCACGTCAACAGTGATGGTATAGTTACCGGCCTTTGCATAGAAGGCCTTGACGCCAACCTCGAGGGCTGCTTCCTGACCGAGAGTCTCGGCGGTCACCCAGTAGTTCTCACTGTCGGCAACGGGAGTGAGGCGGTCGGCTGCAATCTCGTCCCAACCGTCGTGGGTGGTGGCGAGTTTCTTGGTGAAGCTGAAGTAAACATCGTCCTGAGCCTCGAGAGTACCGGTGTAAACTTGGTTTGTCTCATCGTAGGTGAGTTGTGTTCCTGCTGTGAGATCCCAGTCGTTGAGGCTGCTAATCAGATACAGGTCGGCGATGGGTTCGGGAGCGATCTCACCGTCGATGACGAGGCTCATGTTGGCCAGGTCGAGGGTGAGGGTATACTCACCGGCGGGAGCCTTGAATGCCTGATAGTTGTCCTTGGTGAGGCCCAGTTCCTGATTGAGCATGTCGGCGGTAACCACGAAGTCGCCGTCGCTTATAGCACCGAAGCGGTCGCCTGCGATGGCCTCCCAATCCTCAGCGGTCTCAGCGAGTTTGGTGGTGAACGAGAAGTAGATGTCCTCGTTGCCGGCAATCTGAGCGGTGTACTTCTGAGTGGTCTCGTCGTAGGTCATCTGCAGACCTGCGTTGGGAGCCCAATCCTGCTCGCCGAACTTACCGAGTACCCAAACGTCGGCAGGAGTTTCGGGAGTCATCTCGCCATCAATAATAAGATTCATCTTGTCGAGGTCGAGGGTGAGGGTGTATGTGCCAGCGGGCAACTTGAATGCCTGATAGTTGTCCTTGGTCAGGGTGAGCTCAGTGCCAAGGAGTTCGGGGGTTACCCAGAAGTCACCCTCGCTCTGTGCACCGAAGCGGTCGCCTGCGATGGCATCCCAATCCTCAGCGGTCTCAGCAAGCTTGGTGGTGAAGCTGAAGTACATGTCCTCATTGCCGCTCATTTGGGCGGTGTAAACCTGGTTGGTCTCGTCGTAAGTCATCTGCAGACCGGCGTTGGAAGCCCACTCCTGCTCGCCGAAGTCACCGAGAATCCACACATCGGTAGCAGCGGGAGGTGTGATCTCGCCGTCGATGATGATGTTCATCTTGTTGAGGTCGACAGTGATGGTGTACTGGCCGGGTTCAACGCGGAATGCGGTCTGGCCCGCTTGCAGTGCCAATTCCTGGCCGAGAAGCTCTTCAAGCACCCAGAAGTCGGTGCCGTCCTCAGTGACAGCGCCGATACGGTAAGCTGCGATGCCATCCCAATCGTCAGCGTCGTCGGCGAGTTTGGTGGTGAAGCTGAAGTACTTCACTGCGTCGACGTTGAGAGATGTGGTGAATACCTTGTTCTCTGCGTCGTAGGTCAACTGCTGGCCGTTGTTGGGAGCCCAACCGCCTTCCAGGAAGTCACCAATCATCCACAGGTCGGTAATCTCTACCACCTCTTTCTCGATTACGAGAGTCATGGCCTCGAGGTCGAGCGTCAGGTTGTAGGTGCCCGTCGGAATCTGGAATGCCTGGTAGCCCTCGTTGGTGAGGGTGATCTCAACACCAAGCATCTCGTCGGTAACCAGGAAGTCGCCTTCGCTCACAGCACCGAAGCGCTTGTCGGCGATTTCAGCCCAGCCATCATCACCGGTCTGGGTCGCCAAAGCGGTGGTGAAGCCGAAGTAGGAGTAACCGTCGATGTTCACAGCATCCAGTTGGGCGGTGTAAATCTTGCCGTCGGTAGTGGTCATCTCCTGGCCCTGGGTCGGATCCCAGTCGCCGGTGGTGTTACCGAGGATGAAAACTTGTGCGAACTCTTCCGGGCCACCATTGATGATGATGTCGTAGAGTTTCGACACATCACCGGCATTGACGTATCCGTCGCCGTTGATGTCATAAAGTAAGTCGGTGCTGCCGCTAACGATAGCCTGATAGAGGGAGCTCACGTCACCTACGTTGACGTTGCCGTCACCGTTGAAGTCTCCGACTTTCGCATTGGCATTAACCGACCACGAGAATGCGCACACCAGAGCGATGAGCGCAAAGAATGATTTTAGTAAAACCTTTTTCATACGTAGTTTTCTCGGTTTTGTTGTTAATAAATTAGTAAATTAAATATTGAAATTTTTTGTATAATCATTTAATGGTCACTATTAGCGCAACAGTATGTAAAACAGAGCTGTAGGTCATTAAGTGTTTGCATGTGGTTATGTTGCTAATTGCAAAATTAAGGTTTAATTTATTAATGTGTTTGTTTTTTAAGTTAAAAAATGTGTAAATATTGATATTTTTTTATCCCGAGAAATGGCTTTAAGTACAGTGCATTAAAACTAAATCTTTAATACTTTGTGCACTAACGATATCGGCTACTATTTGAAAAAGTGAGACCGTTTTGGCCTCACTTCACTAGGTATTCGAATTCGTCGAAATGCGTTATTCCCATCCTCTCAAGTCGCTCTCGGCTGCGGGCCACGTCGGCCTCGGTATTGTACTTGGGAATAAGCGGTAGCCGCACAATGATTCGTTCTGCCAGCTTATGGTCGTTTATCAGTCTTCTGAGGTTGTCGAGCGCCCTGCGGTTGTCGCGGCCGGTATATCGTAGATAGATGTCGGGATTGGTGTCTTTGATGTCGATGATATACTGGTCGACGTGTGGTATCACCCGCTCCACGTTCTCCCAGGGAACGTTGAGCGATGTCTCAATGGAAATCTTCCACAACGGCTCCTTCAAATTGCCAAATTCTTCGATGAAATGGGGGAAATTTAGCGGCTCGCCACCTCCGAAAGTGACACCGCCGCCGGTAGCCAGAAAGTACAGGTTGTCAATGCCCACCTCCTGCACCAGCGCCGCCGGTGTGATGGTGCGAACCACGCCGTCGGGTTCCAGGCATTGGCGGTTGAGGCAGTAGCGGCAGCGCAATGGGCAACTGTGGAAGGCCACAAGGGTAGTGACACCGTCGCCGTCGGTTTCGAGACGGTGCCTAACAATGCCTATCAACGGCGCTTCCAGTCGGTCTGTATCGGTCATTCCGCTTTACTGATGATTTCGTTTTCTGGCATGCACAGCGAGCTGTCGGCCACCTCGCCCTCAAGGACGTTTGCGCTGTCGGGCATGCACAGCGAGCTGTCGGCCACCTCGCCCTCAAGGACGTTTGTGCTGTCGGGCACATCACCCTCGGTCACTCTCTCTCCGAAGATAATGTGGCGGACGGGAGCTGTGACACTATCGACAAAGTCGCAAGAAGTGGCGCCCGCTCCGAGAGCGACGCTCAATCCGGCGATGGTCACCGCCTTGCCGAGTTTCTGCCGCAGTCGCAGTTGCCTTTCGAGCCATCTCGTCTCGCTTTCGCACTTTGGGCAGGTGCCTTTGCAATCGCCCTCATGGTTGCATTCAGTGGGATGGTAGTCGATGCCGTTGGCTTTGGCTATCTCGCATCGTAACCCTTTGAGCGTCTCGCAGATGTGTTTGCCGCGTCTCATGATTATTTGGCTTGTTTGATGGTTTTTATGCTGTCGCATTGTATACTGTCGGTGTGTACAATCACCACGTCGCCTGCAAGTTGCTCGATGTTGTTGGCTGGCACTTTCCCTCGCACCTCGGGCCTCACTACGTTGCCGTTGGGCTGGAAGATGTTGCAAGAGGTGGCGAAGCTGCCGATGGCGACGGTCAGTCCGGCGATGGTCACCGCCTTGCCGAGTTTCTGCCGCAGTCGCAGTTGCCGCTCGAGCCACCGCATTTCGCTCTCGCATGCGGGGCATGTGCCGGCGCAATCGCCTTCGTGGTGACATTCCTCTGGCCGATAGTCAATCTCGTTGGCTTTGGCTATCTCGCTGCGTATTCCTTTGAGTGTCTCACATATGTGTTTGCCGCGTTCCATAGTTCTTGTTCTTGATTTTCTTGCGCACAAAAGTATTCAAAAATCACGGAAATTCAAAGTTTTTTGCCCGATTTCTGTCAAATTGTGGGTTTCATGCCACTTTTTCTGCGATAAATTCATCGTGGTTGGTTTTTTTTTGCTATTTTTGCGATTACTAAACCGAGAAAACGACGTAACTGTTCCTTTTAAACTTATAGCTATGAAGCGACTATTCAACTTTTTCATCTTCCTTGCGTTAACAATGACGGCGTGGGCCGAAAGCGACAACTATACAGTGATTGTGTCGTTGGACGGCTTGCGGTGGGACTACGCCGAGGCTTTCGACATGCCTTTCTTCTCACAGTTGTGTTACGACGGCGTGAAAGCGGTGATGGAGCCGTCCTACCCGAGCAAGACCTTCCCCAACCATTACACGCTTGCCACGGGGCTTTACCCTGACCACCACGGTTTGATTGGCAATTCGTTCCGCAACCGCAAGACCGGCGAGAAATACTCACTGAGCAGCAAAGACGCGCGCGCCAATCTCGAATATTACGGCGGCGAGCCCATTTGGCTCACAGCCCAGCGTCAAGGTCTGAAGACGGCCACTGTCTACTGGGTGGGCAGCGACATCCCAATCCAGGGCAAGTATCCCACCTACTGGCGTGACTACCAGAAACGGCCATTGTTGAAATTCGACGAACGGGTCAACGAGGTTGTGGCCCATCTCCAAAAGCCCGAAAAAGACCGTCCGCGCCTCATAATGTGCTATTTCAACGAACCCGACCATCAAGGCCACGGCCACGGGCCGATGAGTCCCGAGGTGCGCCGGTCGGTTGAATATCTCGACTCGCTTCTCTACACGATGTGGCTCAAAATCAAGGCGTTGCCCGAAGTGGGTAACCGTGTGAACTTAATTATCACCGGCGACCACGGCATGACCTGGCTCAGCAACGAGCGCGTGATACACCCGAAGGACTACCTCAAGCAAGAATGGATTGAATACATCGCAGGCGACTCGCCCGCGCTGGTCTACGTCACCCGCGAGGAATATACCGACAGCGTGCTGCGCGCCTTGCACGGTGTGCCGCACATCCGCGCCTACCGTCGCGGCCAGTTGCCTGAGTATCTACATTACGGCACCGACAAGAACATGGGCGACGTGGTGGTCGACACCGACCCGGGCTGGCTGTTCAACAACCGAGAGACTGTGAGCAACAAAGGCGGCCACGGCTTCGATTCCCGCTGCAGCGACATGCTTGTGGGCTTCCGTGCCATCGGGCCCGACTTCAAAGTGGGCTATGACCGGCGCGCCACGTTCCGCAACGTGTGTATCTACCCGTTGCTGTGCCATCTGCTCGGAATAACGCCGGCGCCCAACGACGGCTCGCTCGACGAGGTGTCCGATATGCTTCGGGTGAAATATTAACCACTTAAACTGCTGAAAACTATGGATCTCCAGCTACCACCGCGCATCGACGGCCAGAGCGCAGGTGTCTTGCAAAACGCACGGCAAGTGACCATCATCGGCGCCAACGGCTCCGGTAAGACGCGATTCGCCAAGCATCTCATGGCCTCGTGCGGCGACAAGTCTTTCCGCATCAGCGCTCTCAGGGCCATGTTTCCGTCTACCAAGACCGAAATCCTGCCCGGCTCAATCGACGAGCGCTTCGCCGCCATCAATGCGCAGACTCCTGAAATAGAGAGCCATGCGGCCACCGAGTTTGAACGACTGAACTACGTGATGCTCACCGAGGAGTTCCGCGACCTGATGAACTACAAGACGCGGCGGCTTATCGGCGAAGACAAGAACCTGGAGTTCCCGCGGACGAAACTCGACACCGTGGTGAAGATGTGGCAGGAGGTGTTCCCGCAGAACAAAGTGCTCAGGGAGAACGGCAAACTGATGTTCTCCACCGAGGGCCAGCCCGACCGTTACAACGCCATCAGGCTGAGCGACGGTGAGAAAGCCGTGCTATATTACATTGGCGCGGCGCTTTATGCCCGGTCCGGAGGCGTGATTTTTGTCGACGACCCCGAGACTTTCCTGCATCCGTCAATCATGCGCACTCTCTGGAACGTCATCGAGGATATGCGCTCCGACTGCACTTTTGTCTACAACACTCATGACGTGGACTTCGCCACTTCACGCATCGACAACAAGTGCGTGTGGGTCAAAGACTTCTCGCCCGAAGCGCAGGCTTGGGATTACGAGGTGCTCGACTCGCCGCAAAACTTGAACGACAGCGTGCTTATCGAGCTGCTGGGCTCCCGTAAGCCCGCGCTCTTCATCGAGGGCGACGAGCAGCATTCCATCGACATTCATCTCTACTCGCTCATGTTCCCGAATTACACCATCAAGCCTCTTGGCTCGTGCGACAAGGTGATTGAGAGCGTGCGCTCTTTCAACGACCTGAGCTCGTTCCATCATCTCGACAGCTGGGGCATAGTGGACCGCGACCGGCGCAGCGAGCCCGAAGTGGGCTATCTGCGCAAACGCAAGATTCTGGTGCCCAATGTGGCCGAAGTGGAAAACATCCTGATGCTCGAGGGGGTGATAAAGGCCGTGGCGCAGGCGTGTCGTAAGAACCCCGACAGTGTCTTCGACTCGGTAAAGCGAACCGTGCTGAAAATCTTCGACCACGAAATCAAGACGCAGGCGTTGCAGCACACGCGCCACCGGGTGAAACGTGACGTGGAGGTGCGCATCGATATGAAATTCAAAGGCATCACCGCGCTCGAGGAGCATATGGTCGACCTGGTGAACGAAATCAACCCGCGCGGCATCTACGAAGACCTTTGCCGCACATTCCGGCGATACGTCGCGACGGGCGACTACGCCGGAGTGCTCAAGGTGTTCAACCAAAAGACGATGATAGGGGAGAGCAACGTGGCCGCCCTGTGCGGGCTGCGATCGCGCAACGACTATGTGCGCACGGTGCTCAATCTGCTCAAGCACGACGGCGCCGGAGCGCGGCAGGTGAGGCTCGCAATTCTTACAACTTTGGGCGTGGTTCCCGACGAAGCGGGACTGATTCGGCTCAAAGAGGATGCTGCGGACGTTGTAAATTAACATTTTTTAATGCAAACGTTTGCGTTTGTTTTGTTATTTTTTTGCGCTAAAAAATCCTTTTATAAATATGTATTATCTTAATTTTGCCCTGCTGTTTGCGCCACTTTGAAGGCAATTCGGCAACATGGATTTTCAACGAAAGTTCCAAAACTTTTTTACATATTAACTTATAAACTTTAACAACTAACAAAAGATGAAGCAGGTAAACTTTAGAATTCCCTTACGGATTCTATCCCTGATGATGGGATTATTCCTATCGATCGGAGTCAACGCACAGATTACTGTGCAAGGACATGTTAAGGATGCTACTGGCGAACCTGTGATCGGTGCCACCGTGCAAGTGGTGGGCACTTCGGTTGGTACTGCTACCGACTTTGACGGTAACTTCGAGCTGACCGCGCCACAGGGAGCCATGCTCCAAGTTTCTTCTATCGGTTATCAGTCGCAGACCGTTCCCGCAGCTGCTACTGTGGTTGTCGAACTCGTGGAGGACAGCCAGGTACTCGGCGACGTGGTCGTGATTGGTTATGGTGCAGTTAGGAAAAACGACCTTACCGGTAGTGTCACCGCTCTCAAGCCCGATACCAAGAACAAGGGTGTCGTCGTGAGCGCACAAGACATGCTCGGTGGTAAGATCGCCGGTGTCAACGTCACCAGTGGTGGCGGTACGCCTGGTGGTGGCGCCACAATCCGTATCCGTGGTGGTTCGTCTCTGAACGCCAGCAACGACCCGCTTATCGTCATCGACGGTGTGCCTATGGACAACACTGGTGTCAAGGGTCTTGCAAACGGCCTGTCGATGGTCAACCCGCAGGATATCGAGAGCTTCAACGTCTTGAAGGATGCTTCGGCAACCGCTATCTACGGTTCGCGTGGTTCGAACGGTGTCATCATCATCACCACCAAGAAGGGCCGCAAGGGCCAGGCTGGTGTAAAGGTTTCTTACAACGGCAGCATGACTGTGAGCTGGAAGAAGAAAATGTTCGAGGTGATGGACGCCAACCAGTACAAGGCTTATGTGCTCAGCCTCTTCCCCGATGAAGCCGACCAGAAAACTCTCCTCGGCTACACCGACGATGAAGGCAACAAGGTACCAGGCCTCTTCGGTAACGCCAACACCAACTGGCAGAACGAGATTTACCGCACGGCTGTCAGCCACGACCACAATCTCACCATCGCCGGTTCAATCGGCACTGTACTGCCCTACCGCCTCTCGCTGGGTTACACCAACCAGAAAGGTATCATGAAGCAGTCCGACTTCCAGCGCTACACCGTGGCTTTGAACCTCAACCCGTCGTTCTTCGACGACCATCTGACCTTGAACCTCAACGCTAAGTACATGTACGCTAAGTCGCAGTATGCCGACGGTGGCGCTATCAACAACGCCGTCCGTATGGACCCCACTCAGCCCATCTTCGCTTCGCGTAACGAGACTTTCACCGCTACTGATGCTGAAGGCAACGAAGTGCCTTACACTATGAACATCTACGACGTGACCGGTGGTTACTTCGACTGGATGTCGAACAACGCCGCTCGTGGCGACCGTAACTGGCCTGTAATCAAGAACACCAACGCTCCTTACAACCCCGTGGCACAGCTGATGCTGAAGGACGACCGCGCTAAGAGCCACTCGTTCATCGGCAACGCCGACATCGACTACAAGGTGCACGGTTTTGAGGACCTCCGACTCCACCTCACTCTCGGTGGCGACTTCTCGGGTGGTAAGCAGGAAACTTCGGTCGACAACCACAGCAACCTCGCCAACTACTTCGGTAGCTACGGTTGGGACAAGATCACCAAGGAGAACCTGACCTTGAGCTGCTACGCTCAGTACTTCAAGGACTTCAACGAGGACAACCACTTCGACATCATGGCAGGTTACGAGTGGCAGCACTTCTGGCGCAAGCAGATGAACACCTATTGGGGCGTTTATCCCGCCAACAGCACTCTCGGCGAGTTTACCCAACTCAGCGACAACACTCTTACCGTCCTTCCGATGCTTATCAATGGCAATGCCGGCAATAACTACGGTCAGGATCCCACCACCTATCTGTTCAAGCGTGCTTTGGCTGGCACTCAGTACAACATCACTCCTATGAACAACGGTCTGGGTTATCGCACCGAGAACTATCTGGTTTCGTTCTTCGGACGTATGAACTACACCTTGAAGAACCGCTATCTGTTGACCTTCACCCTGCGTGACGACGGTTCGTCGCGTTTCAAAAAACACTGGTCGCTCTTCCCGTCGGCAGCTCTTGCTTGGCGTATCTACGAGGAGCCCTGGTTCAGCAAGAACGGCCCGTTCAGCGACCTCAAGCTCCGTCTCGGTTGGGGTAAGACTGGTCAGCAGGAAGGTATCGGCGACTATGTCTACTTCGCCAACTACTACATGAGCAACGGTGTGCAGGGCGCATTCTACGACCTGATGCCTATTGAAAAAGATGGGGAAGAGTATTATAAGTTCGATAAGGATGGAAAACTTGTTCCTATCTGCGACGGTACCATGGCTCGTCCCAATGCTTACAACCCCGAACTTAAGTGGGAGACTACTACCACCACCAACATCGGTCTTGACTTCGGATTCTTCGGTCAGCGACTCACCGGTAGCATCGACTGGTACTACCGCAAGACCACCGACCTGATCAACTACGCAAACATCTCGGCTGGTTCGAACTTCCGCAACATGGTGAACCAGAACATCGGTTCGTTGAAGAACACCGGTGTCGAGTTGGCTTTGAGTTGGAAGGCAATCCAAACCGACGACTGGTTCTGGACCATCGACTACAACTTCACCTACAACAAGAACGAGATCACCGAGCTCCTCAACGCCGATCCCGACTACTACGTAGTAACCGGCGGTATCAGCTCTGGTACGGGCAACAGCGCTCAGGCTCACATGGTGGGTTACCCCGCAAGCTCGTTCTATGTGTTCCAGCAGGTTTACGGCAAGGACGGTAAGCCCATCGAGGGTCAAGTGGTCGACCGCAACGGCGACGGCGTGATCTCTGAGGCCGACAAGTATATCTACAAGAGCCCGATGGCTCCTGTCACCATGGGTCTGAGCTCGCGTCTGGAGTACAAGAACTGGGACCTCGGTTTCGCTCTGCGTGCAAGCATCGGCAACTACGTGTTCAACGATGCTCTCAACAGCTATCACAACGTCAGCCAGGAAGGTCTCTGGGGTAAGATTTCGGGTAACTACCTGAACAACCGTCCCATCGCTGCCACTCAGCTCGGTTGGCAAACCTACGACGTCGTCGGCTGCTTGAGCGACTACTGGGTACAGAACGCTTCGTTCCTCAAGTGCGATAACATCACCCTCGGTTACTCGTTCAACAACTTGTTCCGCGGTGGTTCTTACGACGGTGTCAGCGGTCGTGTTTACGCTACTGCAAGCAACGTGTTCACCATCACCAAATACAAAGGTCTTGATCCTGAGGTGTTCGGAGGTATCGACAACAACATCTATCCCCGTCCCTTCTCGTTCATCCTTGGTCTGAGCTTGAACTTCTAATAATCCTTTATTAAAAAAGTTTAATATCACAACAATGAATAAGTTTTTCAAACATATCATTCCTGCAGCGGCTCTGATCCTGGGTGCACCCGTGTTTACATCGTGTGTAGGCGACCTCGATGTCGAGCCTATCGACCCCAGTCTGCAGACTGAGGTTGACGCAGGCCAATTGCTCAACAAGTGCTACGCCAACTTTGCCGTCGCCGGACAGGGCGGCGCCAATGGCGACAGCGACGTTGATGGTATCGATGGTGGTACCAGCGGATTGTATCGTCAGATGTGGAACTCCAACGAGCTTACTACCGACGAGGCCATCTGCGCTTGGGGTGACCCCGGTATCCCCGAGTTCAACTACTGCAACTACGACGGTTCGCACCCCATGCTTCGCGGTTACTACTATCGCCTCTATGTGGGTGTGGCTTTCTGCAACCAATATCTGAAGGACTTCTCCGATAAGAATGCAACGTGGACGGCCGAAGTGCGTTTCCTGCGCGCTCTCGACTACTATCTGCTCATGGATGCTTACGGAAATGTGCCTTTCACTACCGAAATCTCGTCCGACAATCCTCGCCAGGCTAAGCGTGCCGAGCTCTTCGAGTTTATTGAGAAAGAGCTTCTGGCTGTCGCAGGTGAGAATGCCGAGGACAACGCCTATATCCTCGCCGACGCTCGCGCTAAGAAGAAAGGCGATGCCGGTTGGGGACGCGTCGACAAGGCTGCTGCTTGGCTGCTGCTGAGCCGTCTGTACCTCAATGCCGAGGTTTACACCGGTACACCGCGCTGGGCCGATGCTGCTAAGTATGCTAAGAAGGTGATGGATTCGCCCTATAAGCTGAATACTGCCGAATATAACGTTGGCGAACGTCAGTGGAGCGCTTATCAGATGCTGTTCATGGGTGACAACGGTACTACCGATGCCGCTTACGAGTGCATCTTCCCGTTGCTCTCCGATGGTCAGCGCACTACCTCTTGGGGTGTTTCGCTGTTCCTCATGGCTTCGACTTTTGCCGACGGTATGCACGCCGATCCCTACAACCCCAGCGCTCTTAACGGTGTCTCGGGTCAGGCTTGGGGTGGTAACCGTGCTCGTCCCGAGCTCGTTCGCTTGTTCTTCCCCGATTTCGAGCCCATCCAAGGACAGGCTCGTGACGTGGCTGAGGATGCCGGCGACGACCGCGCTCTGTTCGTTACTCAGGACCACACTCTCGAGATCGATGAGCCCGCTAAGTTTGAGCAGGGTTATGGTGTTGCCAAGTTCATCAACTTCACCACCACCGGTGGTACCACCAGCGATGCTACTTTCCCCGACATGAACGTCTTCTTCTTCCGCGCTGCGGAGGCTTATCTGACTTTTGCCGAGGCTAATATGCGCGCCAACGGTGGTGCGGCTACCGAGGAGGCTCTCGATGCCATCAACGCTCTGCGTACTCGTGCCAACACTTACAAGTTCAAGATGAACAACCTCACGCTCGACAAGGTGCTCGACGAATGGGGACGCGAGTTCTTCTTCGAAGGACGTCGTCGTATCGACCTGATTCGCTTCAACCGCTTCGGTGGTAACGTAGATTACCGTTGGGCATGGAAGGGTGGCGTCAAGAATGGCCAGAATTTCGAAAGCTATCGTAACATCTTCGCCATTCCTACTACCGATAAGGTTGCCAACCCCAACATCGTTCAGAATCCCGGTTACTAATTGTGGAGTGATTTATTAATTTATAAAGAAGAAAATAACACAATTATGAAGAATATTTTCAAATCATCTTTGCTGCTGATCGGCGCTCTGACGCTCTTCACGGCATGCTCCGATGATAACGGGTCGAACCCTACTCTCGTTGAGCCTAACTCGTTTGTGCTCAACACTCCGGCCTACGCCGACGCGGGTATTGATCTGAAGGACTCCGAGTTTGTGAATTTCACATGGTCGCAGCCCGACTACGGCTTCCCAGCCGCAGTGGACTATTCTATGCAGGTGTCGATGGACGGTAACTTCACCGTCTCTGTCGAAGAGGCCGAAGCCGACGAGTTAGGTGAAACTCTGCCCGACTACGCTGATGTTGAGGTGCAGGACGAAGACCGTGACCTCAAGGGCTCGGTAAACGCTGCTGACATCGCTAAAGCTATGCAGAAAATAGCTAATTGGACTGAGGATGAAGTGCCCGAAACCGAGGAACTCTACTGCCGCATGGTCGCTAAGACCACCGGCGCTCGCCCTGTGTACTCCAATGTTGTGAAAATCAACGTTATTCCTTACTATGTTGAGTTGAAGGATGCTCCTATCGGTATCTGGTACATCACTGGTGCGTTCACGCCAGACGGTGGATGGAAGAACAATGCCGATGGTAGCAACATGCTCCCGATGCTGCCCGAACCTGGTGCCGATGTCGACAAGAAGACCGGCGAGACCATTCTCGTCTGGGCTGGTTACATCCCCGCTGGTGGTGAGTTCAAGATCATCGCTCCTGCTGGTCTGGCTAACTGGAACTACGGTCTCTGTGGCGGTAATGAGGAAGGCGGTCAGGTTTACCGCGATGGTGGTGACGATCCTGGTAACATCTCTTATAGCAAGGGCGGTTGGGTCAAGCTCACTCTCAATACAGCTACCAAGGAACTGAAGTTCGAGGAGATTACTAAACAACCCTCTGCGTTCACTGCCATCACCATGCCTGGCACTCAAAACGAATGGAATGCCGCTTCTGGCGACCCGATGACGGCGGCTGGTATGGAGAACGCTCACGACTGGAGTTCTACTATTACATTCGCTGCCGACGCTCCGGCTGACGGTGGCGTCAAGTTCGCTGCTAACGGTTCTTGGGATGTCAACTGGGGTGCTGCCGAATTCCCGATTGGCGAAGGCACTCAGGGCGGCCCCAACATTCCGTACAAGGCCGGTACCTACAAGGTGTACTTCAATGATATCCTGGGTATCTACTACTTCATGGCTCAATAATAACAATTTTGACGGGCTAACGGGTGGCGGCTTTCGCCACCACCCTAAGCCCTCAATATAAAAGAAACATATACACTACAATGAAAAAGTTTTTATATTCATTAGGTATTATTGCACTGATGGCAAGCTGTACCGACGACTACACCGATTGGGCTGGGCTAAAGGTGAATGATCCTGAAACCGCTAAGAACATCGAGGTGGCCGCAAGCAGCAATCTCGCTGTCGACTTTGGACAAGAAGAACTGGCTGAGGTGCTCGACCTCGCTCAGGTTACTGTCACAACCGACGACGAGTATACTGCCGAATATAAAGTGATGGTTTCCGAAGGTGATATCACTGCCAACGTGCCTGTTGTGGAGGTTACCGAGGACAACATTATCAGAGTTAATTCGGCCGACCTCTTAAACGCAGTCAAAACCGTCTACGGACAGACTGGTGAGCCGACCGACGTAAATCTCGTTATTAATGCTGTTGTTAAGGTGGGTGGTCAGGCTATCTTGCGCCAGGCTGAGACTTCCATCACAGCTCTCGTGCCAAAGCCCGACTTCGAGTGGGAGTACATCTATGGTATCGGTAATGGTACCGACTGGAGCCGCGTTTGCCCGCTTTGGTCGCCAAACATCGACGGTGCTTACGATGGTTTCATCTACATCGAAGGTGCTTTCAAGTTCCGCTCGCACGAGGATTCGTGGGATGCTCCCGACTGGGGCGGCGGTCCTGTTCCTGGTTCGCTGCAGGTAGGTGGTGACATCACCGATCCAGTGGAGACCGGTTACTATGCAGTACATGTCGACCTGAGCACTATGCGCTATGAGCTCGGTACCAAGATTGAGACCATCGGCATCATTGGCGACGGTGGCAACTGGGATACCGACAAGCCGCTTACCTACAACAAGGCTACTGGCGCTTGGGAAGTTGAGAGCGTTGTTCTCGACGGTGGTGAAATCAAGTTCCGCGCTAATAACGGTTGGGACATCAACTGGGGTGGCGACGTCAACGCACTCACCCAAGGTGGTGCTAACATCGCTATCGAGGCCGGTACCTACAAGATTCAGCTGTTCGCATTCTGCGACAACAAGGCTCATGTAGTAATCACCAAACTTTGATAACATAAGTTATCCGAATATCCGCAAAGCGGCGGCCCAAACGGGTCGCCGCTTTCGTGCTTATTGCTATTGCCAAACACCATACTTCCCACTATCTTCGCCATCAAAAAAACTAATGCCAAAACCAAACATAGTCACAAACATAGTCACGAACATAGTCACAACAAGTGTCCCAGGCGGCAAAGCCGTCTCCTCCGAGAACTCCGAGAACTCTGAGAACTCTGAGAACTCCGAGCCCCCACCACTGTACCAACATAGTCACGAACATAGTCACAACCACTGTCCCATGTATTACATCATCCATCCTCCATATTACATCTTCCATGCGCGCAGCGCCCCCGCCAACGAATTTTTATTTTTAATTTTCATTTTTTAATTTATTTATCGTACCTTTGCGCTTTGAGATTACACATTATATAATATATACTTATCATGAAACTTAATCGAATCCTTACTGTAGTGGCGATGGCGCTTATGTTTTTCGTCATCGCGCGTGCCCAGAATACCGTCACAATCGACGATCAAGCGCGCAACCAGGTAATAAAGGTGACCGCCGTCACCAACGATATTCTCCGGGTAGAGGTGTTGTCCACTACACCGGGGCTCAACCGTGAAGTGCCGTCGTTGGTGTTGCCGCTGTCCGATAACCCTTCAACCTCAGTCGACAATGCCGGCGATTTCACTGTGCTGCGCACTGCCTCGGGACTGCGTGCGGTCTGTGACCGTAATCTGAAAAGTGTATCGGTGAGTTGCGGCAACACGTTCTTTACTACCGATCTCTGCAGCCGTGACTTGCGCACTGTGCGCCTGCTCCACGCCGGTCAAGAGTCGTTCTACGGTGCCGGCGAACGTGGTTATTCCTTCAATTTGGTGGGTGACACGCTTGTGAACTACAACAAGCAGAACTACGGTTACCAGGGCCACGAGAAGCGCATCAACCAGATGGGTATCACCATGCCGCTGCTTGTCTCGTCGAAAGGCTATGGTATCTTTTTCGACGACTTCTGTCGCTCAACCATGGTGGTGGGTGAGCAGGGCATCGAGTATCGCTCGACCACTCCCGGCGCCCTCACTTATTACATCATCAATGGTAATGGGCGAGTGGAGAATGTAGTGAAAACCTTCACCGCACTTGTCGGTCGTCAGGAACTGCCGCCATTGTGGACGTTGGGATACATCACTTCGAAATACGGCTACCACGACCAGCGTGAGAGCGAGGGCGTGGTCGACACGCTAAAGCGTGCTGGATATCCGCTCGACGGCATTGTCTTCGATCTTTACTGGTACGGTAAGGAGCAGGATATGGGACGCCTGCAGTGGGATAAGACTCAGTGGCCCAACCATCGCGCGATGCTACGCAAGTTTAAGAAAATGGGAGTGAATGTGGTCACCATCTCGCAACCCTACGTGCTCACCAACGGACGGGCCATCGACAACTATAACGAACTCAACCCCAAGGGAATGTTCTGCCGCACCAAAGACGGCTCGACACAGACCGTCACCATCTGGGTGGGGCAGGGCGGTATGTTCGATGTGTCGAACCCCGACACACGACAATGGCTGCGCAACCGGTATAAACTGCTCACCGACGAAGGTGTGACCGGATGGTGGGGCGACCTCGGCGAACCAGAGGTACATCCCGAAACCATTGTCCACCACAACGGCCTAACCGCCGAGCAGTACCACAACCTGTACGGAAACGACTGGAGCAAAATTATTTACGACCTCTTTAAGCAGGAATATCCCGACCGCCGATTGATGACGATGATGCGTGCCGGTACTGCAGGACTGCAACGATACTCGGTATTCCCCTGGTCCACCGACGTGTCGCGTTCTTGGGGTGGATTTGAGCCGCAGGTGAGAATTATGCTCAATGCGGGATTAAGCGGACTGGGTTACATGTCGCACGACGTGGGCGGTTTCGCTCTCGATCCCGACAAACCCCGCGACGGCGAACTTTACATCCGTTGGCTGCAACTCGGTCTGTTTTCGCCGGTGCTGCGCACCCACTCGCAGGGAACAGCCGAACCGTATAACTACACCGAATACGGCGACCTCACGCTGCGTATCATCCGCGAACGCTACAACTGGCTGCCCTACAACTACACGCTGGCCTATGAGAATGCCGCCGAGGGGCTGCCTATGGTGCGACCGCTGGGATTCTACGAGAGCGACAACATGATAAGCCGCTTCGACAACGTCAGCGACCAGTATCTATGGGGACGCGATGTGATGGTGGCCCCGGTTATGAAGCAGGGAGCAACATCGAGGGAAATCGTCTTCCCCGATGGAGTGTGGACTGATTATAACAACCCCACGAAGCACTATGAGGCATATACAAGAATAGACTATGACGCACCAATAGACGTGTTACCGCTGTTCGTGCGTGCAGGGGCGTTCATTCCCCGTGCCGAGAAGAAGATGGGCAACGTGGGCGACTATGACCCCAACCGTCTCGATATCTACTACTATCTTGGTAAGGACGCGTCGAGCTATACGCTCTTCGACGACGACCTACACTCAACGGGTACGCTTGCCGCAGGCAAGCACCGTTTGATTCGCTTCACAGCCCAACCGACACCTCAGACTTGCCGCATCACCGTCAAGGGCGAGGGCTCGTTTGCCGGAGCAAAGGCTCGTAAGAGTTACCGCATGGTGTTGCCGGGCATGTTGCGCCAGCCGCAGTCGGTAACCATAAACGGTAAAAAGGTAGCTGTGACTTACGATGCAGCAAAGGCGACTCTGTCGTTCCCGGTAGAAATTGCCGACATCGCCTCACTTACCACCATCGAAATAAAGTAAGGTGTTGAGCTAAATAGCGAGCTCACGTGCGAGCTCACGAGCCGAATGCGCTATTTCCGCTTCGCTCTCAAGGTAAGTAGAGTCGAACCGGAGTAGCGCTTGGCGGTAATAGGGCTTTCGCTCTGCCATCTCGCGCTCAACGAGTTTGGCGATTTGTTCGTCGTTTAAGGCCGCGATTTTCGGGCGGCGGGCACGCTCTTCGGGTAGGTATAGCCGTGCGAGCAGGCGTTCGCTCATGGGTTCGAGCCACACGGTGACGCCTATGGCGTTCAGACGCTCCATCACACCCTCGCGGCATACAGTGCCGCCGCCGGTGGCTATGATGCAATCGCGTTTTCGGGCTATTTTGTCAAGCGCTTCCCGCTCTATCTCGCGGAAACCGATTTCGCCCATTTCATCGAAGATTTCGCTGATTGTGCGATGCTGCGATTCCTCGATGAATTCATCAAGGTCGATGAAGGTTCGCCCCGTTGCTCTGGCGAGAGCTTTGCCGAGCGTGGTCTTGCCGCTGCCCATATATCCTATTAAGAAAACAGGTTTGCCCATCTGTGCTGTTTTTGTTGGCAAAATTACTTATTTTTACCGAATTTTTCGTAATTTTGCGCACTTTTTAATATGTGACTATGGCGAAACGTAAATGGTATGTGGTATTTAACGGTATGCCGTCCGGAGTGTGTGACACTTGGGATGAGTGCCGGTTGCGCACCGAGGGATATCCCGGAGCAAGGTATAAGGCTTTCGACTCTCCCGATGAGGCCATCGAAGCCTATCGTAGCGAGGTGGACCCTTATGCCGAGGATATCATACGTGCCATCGCCAACGCTCCCGTGGCACGCAAGGGCTACTCCGACATTCCCGAGGTGCTGCCGGGCAGTATCGCCGTCGACGCGGCGTGCAGCGGTAATCCGGGCGTTATGGAGTACCGCGGTGTGTGGATCGACACCGGTCAGCAGATTTTCCATCAGGGTCCGTTCCCTGAGGGGACCAACAACATCGGGGAGTTTCTCGCCATAGTACACGCGTTGGCATTATGTTATCAGAAGGGCATTACTGCGGCGATTTACAGCGACAGCGTAAGCGGTATGGCCTGGGTGCGACGCCGGCATGCTAACACACAGCTCAAGCCCAACGAGAAAAACGCCAACCTGCTGCAACTGGTGGCGCGCGCCGAGGCTTGGCTTAACAACCATGCCTGGTCAAACCCTATCTACAAGTGGCAGACCGACCGATGGGGTGAAATTCCCGCCGATTTCGGACGAAAATAACTGAAAATTAATAAAGTATAAAGATATTATGGCAATTATCAGAAGCGTAAGGGGATTTACCCCGAAGATTGGCGAGGGTTGTTTTCTCGCCGATAATGCCGCGGTGATAGGCGATGTGACCATGGGCGACGACTGCTCAATCTGGTTCGGCACCGTGCTTCGCGGCGATGTGAACACAATAACCATCGGTAACCGTGTCAACATCCAGGACGGCAGTGTCTTGCACACTCTATACGAGAAGAGCGTCATCGAGATTGGCAACGATGTGTCGGTGGGGCATAATGTCACCATTCATGGAGCGAAGATATGCGACATGGCTCTCATAGGAATGGGCAGCGTGATTCTCGATTACGCCGAGATAGGTGAAGGCGCTATCATCGCGGCGGGAAGTGTGGTAAAAAGTGGCACAAAGGTCGGCGCACACGAACTCTGGGCCGGCTCGCCCGCAACGTTCAAGAAGATGGTGGACCCGGCTCAAGCTAAGGAAATTAACGTCAAAATAGCCAAGAACTACCTGATGTA
>JBGUHM010000073.1:0-54392 GCA_045112115.1 Sodaliphilus sp.
ATGCTGAATCAAGGCTTCGCAGAGGGCGGTCATAGACTGGATAACATCTATAACGCCCAGTGGTACATCGACAAGAAGACACGAGCCAACGGCACGGTGACTTGTACCGAGTGGCCCACGCTGCAAGACCTTTTCAACAGCAATCTGCCGCAGGATTCCGTCAGCGACACTGGCGGCGGTCGTAGCGACTACGCCCAATATCCGGGCGGCAAGTGGGGCTTGCACCATGTGCAGGACATAGATACTTACTTCGTTCTCGAAGTGATGAAACGTGTGGAGTACAGGACTACTCCTTTCACGATACACTCCGAGCACATGAAGTGGGGGAATGTGTGTAGGCTGGTGCCAGTGAACAGGTTCGGTCCAGTCATTCTCGACAAGGAGAATGAGGACGATGTAGAGGAGATGGGCATCATTCCTGCCTGGATTGATGAGACCGACGAGACCTATGGCAACGTCGTGTTCCTCGACTGCGGAGAAAGCGGTGACGACGACACGAACTCGGCACATCAGACACACCAGTACGTTCCCGATGGCGTGACGTGGCAGGAGCACGTAGAACCCGATGTGCCTATCCAGTTCGGAGCTTTCTCCAGCGTGAGTGACGGAAAGAAAGAGAGCAGCGGTGCCGTATTCGACAAACTCTTTGTCGCCTTCTGGTGGGGCGACTACCTGCGTAACAAGCCGCAGTTGCCCCATCCGTGGACGGACACATTCGACATGACCTATTCCTATGTCGCTCCCACAGTCCTCACGGACAACAGCCAGCTCACTATCATCTGGGGAGTGATATACAGTGGTCGCAACTACTCCCTGCGTATCAACAACAATGCCTACGGACAAAGCAGCGAGCGGTCAACCTACATCGAGGTTGACCAGAAGAAGAAGTACTCCTTCTCCTTCCTCGCTGATGAGATCCCCAATGTCCGCAGTCTGTTCTACATCGAGGGCAAGAAATACTTGTGCGCCAAGATTACTGCCCAATTTGACGAGAACGGCATGAGCCATCTCCTCAAAGGCGACTTTTACAAGGTAGTGTAGACAAAATGGGTACATTATAGGGTACACTCAAAATAGAGAAAAAGCATAGAATGGGAACTCCCAAACTATGCTTTTTTTGATGTCTATTTGTGTACCACTAAATGCTACACTTTGAAGTACACTTCGAGTTACACCTTTGGTTGCACTTTTAGTTACACCTTTAGTTACACTCTCGGTTATACATTTGGGTACACTTATGGGTACGTCTATTTCTTGCCATATAGCACCCAGTCAAGCACCTTTCTATTGGCCTCATCGACCTTGCTTTGGTCAAAGTCAATGTAGATGTCGGTCACTGTGTTGTTGCCGTGTCCGAGAGCATGGGCGATAGTGTCCTTCGGAATGTCAAGAGAAGCGGCGATTGTAGCCCACGAGTGACGCGCCCAATACGTTGATATTTGGGGAAATAGTGGCTCGTATTCTTTCTTGCCTCCACGCCCTACACGCTTCACTGGACCAATCTTTTTCAAAGCTCGGTTCATTCGTTTGGTGTAGTCCTTATAGTCCTTGTATCGGTCAAGAATGTTAAGCAGCCACTTCTCGCCACGGTAGCGATTGATGATTTCCAACGCCTCTGGCTCAACCTTTATACTATAAAGGCGGTTAGTCTTTGCTCTGTGAAACTCCACACGGCCATCCACAATAGCCGTGAGGTGGCAAAGGTCAATCGCATTGATACCCAGCAGCATAAACATCAGCTTGAACATATCAAGATACTGTTGGGCGTGTTTCTCACAAGGATAGTTGAAAAACTTACGAAGTTCCTCTACTTTGAGGTTTCGCTTGGCAGTCGCAACATTGCGGATAGAGAAGCGACGGAACGGGTAGAACGTAGTGATTTCATCATCAAGAGCCTCGTTGAAAACGGCTCTGATGTTGCGCAAATGAATGTTGCGAGCGTTCTTTGAGGGTGATTGAGGGATGAGGTGAGAATCAAACTTCGTCAGCCATTCCTTTGTAATATCCTCGAAAGCAAGCGTTTCGAGTTTCTTACCTGCGAACTCAACCATACGCTTATATGTGTCTATATAAATGCGTTTGGTACTCGGCTTTTTGCTGTCAGCAAAAGCGAGGTAGCGTCTGACAAACAAGTTCTTACGCCGTTCCGCTTGTTCTTTAGCCTCGACCTTGCTGGGATTGAGTTTGCGCTCAATCTCTAGTTTAATGTCGTTGGCAGTCATACTTTGCAGACTGCCAGCGTCAGCGAGGATAAAGATAGTGCGCTCCACCTGCTGCATAATCCCCATCAAATACAGGTTTAGCACCTTTTGCTCTGGGTGGTTCACCACCATAGACTGCCCGCAGTCCCATTGCGTGGGCAGCAGTCGTGCATCAGTTGAGATGTACGAAGTCTTGTCACGGTGACCGATAGCCACCTTCAAAACCGACGGAGACCCAGGTTTCGTTCTCCGTGTGTCAAGGAAAAACTTAGTTCTTGCCATATAAAACCTCCCGCTACTCTCCGCACAACTCTCGTGTCTCTCAAATCCACCTTGTACGTACAAGGTAATGTACAAGGTAGATGGGGCGATATGTTGAGAAATCGTGTAAAATTGTGCAAATTTGGCGTTTTTTTTAATGGCATTTACCGCCTAAAACGGCAAAAAAGTAAGGTCGGAAATAGGCTTAATCGCCTATTTACCAACCTTTTCCTTTTCAGTCGGGATGACTAGATTCGAACTAGCGACCCCACGCCCCCCAGACGCGTACTCTAACCGGACTGAGCTACATCCCGAGCTGTTGTTTTGAGTTTTTTGTTCTCAAAAGCGGTGCAAAGGTACAGTGTATTTCTGAACCGTGCAAGTTTTTCGCGGTTTTTTTTGTGATTTTTTTTGTTTTGGTAGTTTTCGGGAGATTTTTTATGTCATTGTTGTGTGTTTTTCGTGGTAATTTGTATCTTTGCGGAATGAAAAAACTGATTTATTTGATAGTTATGTTAGTGACGATGGGTGCGGCTGAAGTTGCCGCGCAGGATTTGGACGGCTACCGTCGCGTGGATGTCCAGGAGGAACAGGCTTTCGATGCCTTTACGTTTTTCACGAAGGCCCCGATACTTCTGTCGGGCGACCGCAGCGCTCACAATGCGATGACGATAGGGTGGGGCAGTTTCGGCAATTATCTGGGCTATGAGCGCACGACTGTTACGGTGTATGTTGCTCCAGCCCGCTACACTTATGAGTTTATGGAGCGTTATCCTCGCTTCACGGTGATGGAGTTTGACGATCCCGAGGTGGCGCGTTACATGGGCCGTCACAGCGGCCGCGACGGTGACAAGGCGGCCGCTCTTGGTCTTCATGTTGCTTACACCCCGAGCGGCACACCGTATTACACCGAGGCGAAGACGGTGATTGAATGTGAGTTGATAACGGCGCTTCACCAGACTGCCGAAGACTTCCGCAACTCTACTCCGCGCGAATTCTACCGCGACTTTGCCGCGGGCATTCACACGGTGTACATCGGTGAGATTGTTGGTGTGTGGCGTCGTTGAACGTGGGTTGTCAGCAGCAGTTGGTCAACGGATTGCCGCAAAGCTGTTCGGTGTGAATCCATCCGTCGTACTTTCCATCAAGAGTTCTCACTCTGATCCATTCGCCCTTCACGTCGATGGGTCGTAACAGCATTTCCTCTTTGAATCGAAGTATGGCTCTCGACTTCGGGTCGGGTTTTTCCCTAAGGAAGTACAGTTGTCCGCCGTAGTTTCGTGTGGCGAATGCCACCACGGAATAGTGGATGTAGTACTTTCCTGTTTTTGAGCCGTGCAGTCGCTCGGTCATATCATTGCCCTCTTCGGCTTCGAAGATGTCTTTCACTTCCCACCATCCTCCTTGAGGGCTGGAGAGAGTGAGCATATACGATCCAGCAGGCAGCGTGAGCGCTATTTTTCCTCGTGGCTCGACTCGGATGTTGGTGCCTGTGCTTGTGGTGTCGTGCACAAATGGCTCGATGGTGGCCTGTGCGCTTGCGGCGAGCATTGTCACCGCGATAACAGCAAATAGAAAAAGACGTTTCATTATAACCTATTATAATATCGTTTAAATAAGTGCTTGAATAATCTCAGCGCTAATTCGCTATGACAAGGCGGAGGACGCGGATGGTGTGGTTCTGGGCGTTGTAGAGAGTTGGGTCGAGGCATGTCTCGCCGGTGTCGACGAAACCGCATTTTTCCATCACTTTCCCCGAAGCGGGATTGTCGGTGAAGTGTCCGCTGATGAGCGACGTGATGTTGGTTGTAAGTCGTATGTGCTGTAGCATCAGCCTCAGGGCCTCGGTGCAGATACCCATGTTCCAGTATGGCTTTGCGACCCAATAGCCCACCACGGGTTCTCCCAGCCGTGCCGGCAGATGGGCATTGCAAGCCGGACCGTATCCCATAGCGCCTATTGCCTCGCCTGTTTCTTTGAGTTCGATGGCCCAAGTGGTGTCGTTGCCGAAGACGTCCCGGATAATCATGCGGCTTTCGTCCACACTGCTGTGGGGCGGCCATCCGGCACGTGGCCCCACGTCGGGATGAGAGGCATACTTGAACAATGCTTCGGCGTCGCTTTCGCGCCAGTGGCGCAATAGAATTCTGTCGGATTCCAGACTTTTATTTGGCATCTTCTAGTTTGTCGTGTAGCGAGAACTTGATGGGCATGGTGTACCATACCTCAATCGCCTTTCCGCCCTGTTTTCCAGGAAAGAACTTGGGTAAGAGCCCAACCAATCGAAGAGCCTCGTTGTCGAGCAACGGATGCACGCCCCGCGCTATTTTGGCCTGGCTCACCGTTCCGTCCTTACATACGACGAATTGTACGATGACTATGCCTTCAATCTTCTGCTCGATGGCTTCTGGCGGATAAACTATGTTGTCTTCAAGAAACTTTAGTAACGCGCGTTCTCCGCCGCGGAATGAAGGCGACTGCATTTGGCAAGCGCCGAAGATTTCTTCGTGATGCTGAGTTGAGTCGCATGCCTGGATGCTATGTACTGGTGTGGAAGGTGCGCTGGAGGAGTTGGCCGCGACAGCTGATAATCCAGTCACACCCAGACTGACACCGGCGATGAGCGCCGCTTTTCCTATTGAACGCTTTCTTGCAATCTCTTTCTCAAGAAACATGACCTCGCTTTCGCAAGCCGGGCATGTGCCGAGACATTCTCCGTCGTGGTCGCAAGGAGTGGGATGATACTCAATGCCGTTGGCCTGAGCGATATCAAGTCTTACTTTCTTGAGCGTGTCGCATATGTGTCTACCGTATTTCATAGCTCCTGTTTTTTAGTTCTTTTAATATAGAACGGATTAATTTTCAATTTATTGTGTTGGTGGGACAGTTGTTGCGCCGCGCGGATGTAATATGGGATTGCTCAGTGATGGGGGCTGCAACAGTGTTATGGGACAGTGGTTTTGCAAAAAAGTAGGGTGGGAGGGGAGTGGGGACAATATCAATTATTTTATTCGCTGTAGTTGTGGTCGATGACAACTACTACGTTCATGCCGGGTGCTAAAGGCTGGATTTGTTTGGTGAGGCGTTCGACGAGAGAATTGTCGTCGTGTACCGTGATTTCGGGTACTACATCGACCGAGAGCATTTCGTCCTGCTCGGAATAGTAAAAGCCGTGCACCTGTACAATATCGTTGTCGGCGGCCAAGGTCTGCAAAACCTTTGTCTGGAGTTCGGTTCGTGGGTTGTCGCCCGTGGCGAGCGCATATACGCCCACAGTTAAGATGATTCCATGGTTGTTGAATATCTGAGTGGATATTTTGCGCGTCAGTCCGTGGATATCATGCGCCGACATGGTGTCGGGCACATTGACGTGCAGAGACCCGATCATCACATTGGGACCATAGTTGTGCAGAATGATGTCGTACACGCCCCGCACCTCGTCGAAAGCCTTCACCTCGCGCTTGATATCTTTGATCAGTTCGGGTGAGACTCGAGCTCCGAGGAGTTCGTTGACTGGTGAGGCCAGCATCTCGATACCTGCTTTTATGATGACGAGGGAGATGAGCGCGCCGAGAATGCCGTCGAGCGAGAAGTTCCAAAGCATCATCACCCCAGCCGAGACAAGCGTTGCGAGCGTTATCACGGCATCGAACAGCGCGTCGGCTCCGGAAGCTATCAAAGCGTCGCTCTTGAGTTGCTTGCCCTTCCGCTTGACGAATTGTCCGAGCACCAGCTTCACGACGATTGCCACCACGATTACAACGAGCGTAGTCGTAGTATATGATGGTTCAGAAGGGTTGAAAATCTTCTTCACCGATTCGATGAGCGAAGTGACGCCTGTGGACAAGACGATGACCGCAATAATAATTGCGCTGAAATACTCAATTCGTCCGAACCCAAAAGGATGCTTTCGGTCGGCTGGCCGTTCCGACAGCTTTGTTCCGACAATGGTGATTACACTCGAGAGGGCGTCGCTCAAGTTGTTCACGGCGTCCATGATGATGGCGATACTGCCTGCGAGTCCACCCACTACAGCCTTGAACGCCGCCAGAAGTACATTGGTCACGACCCCGATGACACTGGTCTTGATTATTTGAGAATTACGTTCCATATATTGCTTAATTACCACACCGGCCTTATAACCGGTTCGGGATTACCTATTTTCGGCTTGCAAAGATAGGGAAAAATTCTCACCCCAGTGTTAAAATCAGCCGAAAAAACGCCAAATATTGAGCCGCGATGCAGGCGAAGCGGGCGAAGACATGTAGACGGCTTAAGCGCTTTTGCTGCGGAATTGAGAAGGCGACACGTTGAAGGTTCTCTTGAACACTCTCGAGAAGTTAGCAGGGTCCTCAAATCCGCTTTTGAACGCGATTTCGGCGATGGTCAAATCGGAATCGTCGGCCAGCAGTTGCTTAGCCTGCTCGAGCCGAATTCGCTGCACGTATTGGATGGTTGTGACGCCGGAGAGCGATTTTATTCGTCGGTTCAGGTGTCCTCTCGTGATAAACATCTTGTCGGCAATATCCTCGACAGTGATTTGCTCTCCGTTGCTCGAGAAGTCTTTGACAATACCCACAATCTTTGCCAGGAACTGGTTGTCGCTTTCCGATAGTTTGTGCCGTTTGTCTTGTTTGTCGTGGTCATCGGTTTTTTCCGCAACACTCTTTTGAACTTCAGGTGTCTGCGTCACCTCTGACTCTTGTTGAGTTTGAGCTGTTTCAGCCTCGTTTTTGTCGACAGTCTCCTCAGGTTTCTTCTTGAGGTTGTCGATAATAGCCTGCAGCGCTTCCTCGCGCACTTTCATTCGGCGGTTCATGTACCACCATACGCCGAGAGCGATGAGAATTGCGAGAATCACGCTTGCCACAGTAACGACCTTTATTATTGTCTTTTGCCGCTGGTTACTGGTCGATAGTTCATCATTTCCGAACTCAGCTTCGTAACGAGCGAGGTTTTCGGCCGTTGCATTGTTGTATAGTGAGTCCTTGAGAAGGTCGAATCTGTCGAGCTCGATTTTTGCGCTGTCGGGGTTTATTTCCCACAGGCACTCGTAAAGTCCCCTTCTTGAGTGCATTTCATTAGCGATGTCGCCCATTTTAGAGAAAGTTGCCGCAGCCATTCTGAAATAGTCGACGGCTTGTCTTTCTCTTTTTGTAGACCGCATGACCATTCCCAACTTGTTGTAAGAGATGGCAAGCGAGTGCTCGTCGCCGATTTTCTTCAAGAAAGGAATGACGACCGAGAGGTCTTTTTCGGCCTCTTTATATCTTTTCAGCCCGATGAGAACAGAAGCTCGCTGAGCATATCGAACCATCAGTCGATCGTTGTTGTCGAGCGATTTCTCAATTTCGCACGCTTTATTAATATATGTGAGAGCTTGTTCGTCGTCTTTCATGGCATGGAAAATTTCGGAAGCCATACCTTGCAAGACGGCCATTCTTGCGGGGTTGTCGGTTTTTTTCGCCACCTCGATAGCTTTGAGAATATGACTTTTCGCCTGGTCGAGCTGGTTTGCGCCGAGATATATTCCTGCGAGAGTGTTGAGCGAGGAACTCATGGCGTCGGGGTCTCCGTTTTTCTTGTCGATGCGGTAGCATTGCAAAGCGTAAGTAGCCGCTTGCTTGTAGTCGGACATTCTGACACATGTCAAAGAGAGTACGTTCAAGCAGTCGGCCTCGGTATCGGACCCTTTAGTAAGAGGCAACGCCTTTTTTCCGTAATACAAAGCCTTCTGATACTGCGCGTTATCATATAAGTATTCGCAAGACCAGTAATATACCTCCTTTTTCACTTCGTTAACGGGCGTTGAAGGTGTGAACTTGATAAGGCTTTCGGTGAATTCTTCGTCATGCAGTTGCTTCATCATCTCATTTGCCACGGTCACCATAGAGTTGCCAGAGGCCTTTTCAAATTGTGCCAGGCGAGAGTTGAAATCATCGATGGCGGCTGCGCTCATGGTGAGAGCCACCAAAACGAGACCAGCCGTAAGAATGATAGTACGGAAAAAACTACGTGTTGTTGTCATATCTATTTTAGATGGTTTTGCGCCGTAAAATTAGTCAAAAAATCTGACATGAAAACGTGATGTTGCGATAAATTGTCAAAATCGTGCATTATGAGCGGTGAAAACGCACGATTATGCCAAATAGATGCACGTTTTCGCATATTTCAGGGAGTGATAAGTATGTAATTTTGCACCAGAATTAGTGACAAAAAAATAAACAATTTGAGTTATGCGAAAACAGCTATTACTTCTTATTTCGGTGCTAGTGTCGATGTCATTGTCATCGGCATTTGGACAGATTCCAATTGATGAGAGCCATTTTCCCGACTACAATTTCCGCAAATGGCTGAAAACTCAGTCATATGGCAGTGACAGTCAGTTGACAACGTACGAAATCAGCAGAGTAAAGGAAATGAACTGCTCATACCAGAACATCGCTGATCTTACTGGTATTGAGAATTTCACCTATCTTACTAATTTGAATTGCACGGGTAACCGTAGCCTAACGGTGCTCGATGTGAGTCAACTACCCAATTTGCTTAGTCTCAGTTGCGGTTATACCGCAATCCCGTCGCTCGATGTGTCGCATAACCCCGAACTGATAAAGCTGTTATGCAATTATTGCACATCGTTGTCTTCGGTCAATCTGGGCGAGATCAGTAAGCTGGAGACCGTTACCATCAGCGATGCGCTTATCACCTCGCTTGACGTGACGCATCTGTCGTCGCTCACATCACTCCAGTGCAACGGCTGTTCATTGACGAGTCTCGACGTGTCGGGCAATCCGGAATTGGTCACACTGTTCTGTTACGGCAACAATTTGACATCGCTTGATCTGTCGAACTGTCCGAGAATCACGACGCTGTATTGTCAAGACAACGAAGATTTGGGAAGCCTCGACGTGAGCGCTATCGTAAGCCTCGCAAAGCTGAACTGCTCCAATTGCGGCATTACCGGTTCACTCGTTGTTTCGGGCAAAAGTCCCTTGACCGAGTTGAACTGCTCCAACAATCAAATCACCAGTTTGGACATCTCTAATAATTACCGCCTGTCGACGGTTAATTGCAGCGACAACGCCATTTCAGAGATTATCGCCGACAACTCGCCGCAACTGTATCAAATCAGCTGTTATCGCAATAATCTACAGGGCGAAGCCGTCAACAGCTTCATCAGTGCCCTTCCCGTGCGTGATCCGGATATGCAGGGGTCTATCACGGCATATGCTCCCATTACCGACAACAATGTGATTACAGAGTCGCAGGTTCAGGCTGCAAATGCCAAAGAATGGACAATAAATTATATAAAGTATGGTACCAGCAACGCTACCTATATATATAAAGGTGTAGGCCCCGACGACATCCCGATTGACGCAAAACACTTCCCCGACGACAATTTCCGCGAGTTCCTGCTGAATGAGCAGATAGGCGGCGATGCTCTGCTCTCTCCAAACGAACGACATATCCCTACACTGGACTGCAGCGATAGAGGAATCTCCGACATGACGGGCATTGAGTATTTCAACGGCCTTACCCGGCTAACCTGCAAGAACAACAATCTGCAAGCACTCGATGTATCGAACTCTCCGGAACTTGTTGTGCTTGATGTGTCATACAACAGATTGAACGGCGGCTCTGTAGAATCGCTGATATCGTCGTTGCCCTATCGTTCAGAACGTAACGGTCGTTTGCATTTCATGGCCGTTGAGGTCGATGATGAGACCAATATTATAAGCGCTCAACAGGTGGCCGATGCTATGCGACGCGGATGGAAGGTGTATGTTTACCGCCCCATGGAAGACGTATGGACACAATACGACGGCTATTCGCTGGTACCGCCCGAAGTGAACGAGCGCACGTTTCCCGATGACAATTTCCGCAACTACGTTATAAACAACTTCGGTAGTTCGATAAGTGATTTGTCCTACACATGGGAATTGGATGTGAGCGGCCTGGAGATAGGCAACCTTACCGGAATCGAGTATTTCTCCAATTTGTGGAATCTGAACTGTTCCAACAACGACCTTACCCGCCTTGACCTTACCGGCAATCCGAATTTGTGTTACATCAACTGTCGTGACAACAAGCTGACCAGGCTTAATGTGAGCCACCTCCCCGAACTCGAGGAACTCGTCGTAAGCGGCAACTATCTGTTAAGCGAACTTAAGTTGCCGAACAAATCCTATGCCGAAAGCGTATCATTCTATCTTTACGCGTCGGGTTGTTCCTCGTTGCACGAATTGGACCTGTCGCCCGTTGAAGATGCGTTGTTCACACTCGTTCTTGAAAACGCCGTATCGCTGAACGAACTCGACTTGACGGGTTGCCGGCATCTGAAGCGCCTTAACGTGAACGGCAGCGGGCTCGCGTCGCTCGACCTAAGCAACAACCATTACCTGTACCACACCAGCGTCTATCCCGACGGCATGGACAACGAGACGTGGAAGTCCTACGACGAGATTGAGGAATATTACGGTCATATAGGCCCCACGTCGGACGTCATAGAGTTCGGCGCGATTAAGCCGACATATCGCATGCTATCGGCCGAGAAATCGTATTTCGGCGTGAATGAGTACAACGACCCGCGGTTCCTGCTCTTCTTCTATCTGGGAGAAGTGGAAGGCAAGCAGACTCTTGCCGAGCGTCTGGGCAACGGTTTTACTATTGACAGCATTGTCCCCGGCACGCTCACCGGCGGCTACATTCTTGATCAGAACCAGACCATCACCGACGACATGCCCGACTATGTGAAGGAAATCAACACTTCCCGTCTGGAGTCAAAGGTGCTGATACTCGACCCGGATAGTTACCAGTTGAAGTTCAATGTATACACCGGTTTCACTCCGCTGGGTAGCGGCGGCGGCGAGTGGTCGGCCCCCCGTCGCGGCGGCGCAACACTCAAGGAGGAGTATACCGACGAGGATCTTGAGCGTATCGAGCGCTTCGGTCAGCTCGAGGTTGTGCTTGACTGGATTGTTCCCAACATGGTTACCTCTGTGCTCGGCCTTAATAGTGACACTGCTGTTAAGTCGGTCAAATACTTCAACATTGCCGGCATGTCGTCGGCCACTCCGTTCGAAGGATTGAACATAGTAGTGACTACTCACACCGACGGCACGGTAACCACGAGGAAGGTATTTAAATAGTGACAATAGTTAATTAGTAGTTTTTTTCATAAGCAATTTGGTTTGAAAACACAACGACATCGCTCCTGCCGGGACTGGCAGGAGACGATGTTCCCCTTTACAAAATCGTGCATTGTCGCTGAAACGTGCATTTTGCACGATTTTGCCAAGTCAATGCACGATTTTGCATAGTCACTATCGCTTACAGTTAGTAATTTTGCAGACGAAACAACTTATTAATTCATATATAAACCTATTTTTTATGAGACATTTTATTACTTCTATTCTTGTGATGTTGGTGTCGCTGACCAGCTACACGGTGCAAGCCGATGTTGCGATCAACGCGACCAACTTCCCTGACGCGAACTTCCGCTCGTATCTTGCGGGGCGTTGGGGCAGCAGTATCACTGACGACCAATTGGGACGAATCTATAATCTCCCGATTGAAAACCTGTCGATTTCCGATTTGACGGGCATTGAGCATTTCTATGCCCTTCAAGGCCTTTACTGCGCGGAAAATCAGTTGACCACGCTTGACCTGTCATCAAACCACTCGCTTCAGATTGTTGATTGCATGTCAAACGCTCTTACATCGTTGACGCTTCCGGCTACATCAACCCTTTACCAGGTTAATTGCAACAATAACGCTTTAACGTCGTTGTCGCTTAGCGATTGTACTGGCTTGAAGTCGTTGTTGTGTGACAATAACCAACTCACCTCGCTTGATTTATCGTTCTTGGAAGAGCTCGAGTATGTTTCGGCCAACAACAACCCGTCGATGACAATGCTCAACGCGTGGGGCTGTGGTGACCTGACTAATCTGAGTTGCAACCACTGCAACCTTAGTGAGCTGGGCCTAGTAGAGTGTTATTCCCTTTCTTATCTCAACTGTTCCAGCAATCATATATCGGAACTGGACCTTTCTTATTGCAGTGACTTGGCAGAACTAATATGCTCAAACAATCAGCTAACCAGTTTGTCGGTCAATTTCAAGACTAGTTTGACACGCTTAGCATGTGATCAAAACAGGTTGACCCGCCTTTATGTCCAAAATCTGCCTGTACTTGAGACGTTAATTTGCTACACCAATGATTTGGAGACCCTCAGTGTGATTAATTGCCCCTCATTAAAGAGCGTTGATTGTAGCAACAACAATCTTCAGTCGATTGAATTGGATTTGTCAACTAATAAAGTGTTGACTGAATTTGCTTGTTACAGAAATCAGTTGAGCGCTGAGTCGTTCGATGCCATTGTTGAAAAACTTCCTTTTAAGGTCGGTCAGGTGTTTGGATTGTTTTGTGTATACAATTCATTGCTTCCCGATAATAACTATTTCACGAACCTGCATCATTATCGAGCCATGAAGAAAGGCTGGATTCCGATGCAAATTGTTAGGAGCAGCAATCCAAATGAAACGACAGGTATAGAATATGAGGGCCACGTGGTAGGATTTCCCATCGATGAGGAACACTTCCCTGATGCTAACTTCCGCACTCAACTGATTGAAGGAAAGTTATCCGGCACCTACGGTTTTTTCACATATGATGAATTGTCGAAAGTGTACAGTCTCGAACTGAACAATTCTAACATCAGCAGCTTGGAAGGCATAGGCTATTTTACGGCCCTTCAGAACCTAAGCTGTGACCATAACAATCTCACCGAACTGAATCTCGCGAACAACCCCCAATTAAGGACATTGTCATGTAGCAACAATTCCCTCAGTACATTGGACCTGTCACAACAAGCGTCGTTGACAGAAGTGGATTGCCACTCCAACGAAATAGCTTTCACCGTTCAGCTGAATACCGAAGCACCGCTTCAAATGCTCGACTGTAGCGACAACGGAATCACATATTTAAATGGTTTAAATTATTTTACAGGCTTGAAAGAACTACATTGCAGCAACAATGGATTTACATATTTGGGAGTTTGGGGAAATCCCGCACTGGAGATACTTGATTGTGCCAACAACAAACTCACTGAATTGGACTTGAGCCGCAATCCCGAGCTGAAGGGCCTGTTGTGCTCGAACAACCAACTGACTTCGCTTGACTTGACGGGATGCCCCGAGCTGCTTCAGGTTTACTTCGAGCACAATAATATAAACGGACCAATCGACTTCAGTGCAAATACCAAACTATATACGGTGGCGCTTGCATATAATAATATATCAGGCTCGTCGATGATGTCCACTATCGCGTCGATGCCGTTGAACGACTACAGTTTTGGCGACAACGCCTTCCTAGTCTACAGCGAGGAGAAGAACAACAGTGTGGTTGATCCTAGTGAGGAGCAAAACCAGGTGGATATGGAGATGCTGTGTTATGCTCGTTCAAAAGGCTGGAGATTGTTCTATTATAAAAAATACTTAGACGTTCATGACTTGAGTTATAAATACCAGATTGAGCGTTGCCCGCTTGGCGTGTCGCTTGATGCCGCGCACTTCCCCGATGCTGTGATTCGCGAACAAATTGCTTACGACGACCTTGACAATGACGGTTACTTAAGCGAGAGCGAGCTCAGTAAGGTTGAAGATCTCGACTTGGTCGAAACCGGTAATATCAGCGACCTTACTGGCTGCAACTATTTCTTTGCCAATACTTATCTTTCGCTAAACACCATCGATTTGAGCGGCAACACATATAAGTTGCGCAGCGGCTCGATACGCACTGTAAATATTGTCAATGCCAATTTATCATCAATCGACCTCAGTTCCTGTCATGCTTTACAATATGTCGACGTGAGCAAAAACAATTTGACTACCATCGACTTCTCAGGCAACAAGTTGCTTAGTCGTGTGCATTGCGAAAAAAATAGTATCAGGGGCGAGGACATGGACGCAATGATTGCCAGCCTTCCGACAGTCGATTCAGGCGAATTGTATGCCATCGCCGAGAATGGCGAGCTCAACCGCATCACCCCAGAACAGGTTGAGCAGGCTCTGTCCAAAGGTTGGACCACATTCACCTTTATGACTGGAGTAGGCTATGTGCCTTACGATGGCTATACCTTCATCAAGGGCGATGCCAACGACGACCGCTCGGTGGATGTTGTAGATATCTCGGCCATCGTCAACTATATGGGCGAAGTGGTACTCCCGACGTTCACATTCGAAGCTGCCGATGTCAACAGCGACAATTTGGTTAACGTTGTGGATATTACCGGAGTAGTGAACATTATCAATGGAGTATCGCTATCGGCACCGCGCATGGCTGCCCCGTCGCTACTCGACGGCGACTATCTTGCCGGCCGCAACTGCACGCTCGACGGCTCTTGCCGCGCTACGGTTGCCATCGATTTGAGCTCTCACCAGAACTACACCGCGTTCCAGCTCGATGTGACGCTTGAGGAAGGCACAACGCTCGACGGAGCTCACCTGAGCAACCGTACCGGCGACCACCTGCTGCACGTGTCGAAACTTGGCAACAACACATACCGTCTTGTGTCCTATTCGCTCAACAACGAAGAGATTACAGCCGGCGAAGGCACCCTTCTCACGCTTGACCTAGTGGCCGACGAAGACATTTCCGGCGGCATGATGACTGTAGACAACATCGTTTTCGCCACACGCGACATGCGATCGAACACACTGCAGCCGTTCTCGTTCATCATCGGTGGCACCACCGGAGTTGAGAGCATAGGCACCGAAGTGCCGGCAATAGCAGTGATGGGCAACAGTCTTCAGATAACCACCCCCGTTGCCACCACTGTCACCATCACCACCCTCACCGGAGTCAGTCGCAAGCTGAATGTGTCGGCGGGCACGACCGAACTTACGCTCGACCACGGCATCTACATCGTGACAGTCAACGGCCGTTCGACGAAGGTGAGAATGTAATATATTATATAATGTATTACATATTATAAAAAGCAGCTAAAACTTACTATATAATTTCAGAAAAATGAAAAGGAACAATATACAATTCATAATCGGGCTGTTGATGATGGTAGTGGCGGCGATAGCAACGACGCCGAAGGCTACGGCAGTGGCAATCAACAGTACATCGTTTCCCGATGCCAACTTCCGCGCTTGGGCGTTGTCACAGTCGTGGGGTGCCGACGGCACATTGACCACTGCCGAGGGTCAGGCTGTCACCACAATCGATGTGAGCGGCCTTTCGATATCCGACCTGACAGGCATAAGCCTTTTTCCTAATGTCACGTCGCTCAACTGCAGCAACAATGAACTCACGTCGCTCGACTTGAGCAACAATACTGCACTTATAACGCTCGATTGCAGTAACAACCGTATCGATGCGTTGTCGATGGTAGCCATGATTGGCACCTTGCCCCGCCCGACATTGACCGGCCGTTTGCGCGTGTATGCCCCGTTTGCCTCAACCGAGCGTAACGAGCTGAGCGTGCAGGCCGCCAACGACGCCAAGCGTAAAAGATGGACCTGTTATTATAATAACAACGGTAGTTGGGCGAGCTACACTGGAGGCGAAATCACCATTATCCCCATCGACGAGGCGCATTTCCCCGACCATTGGTTCCGTCAGGCCTTGCTTGCCATGACTATCGGCGCTGACGGTTATTTCACCAGTGTCGAACTTAATGCTACAACCTCGCTCGACCTGACGGGCGTTCCAATGATTACCCCGACAGGACTGGAGTATTTCACCGCATTGAAAGACCTGAATATCGTGGACACCGACCTGTTCGCCGACCAGCTGGATCCGCTTGTGGCTTTGTTGCCCGTGCGTAGCGAAGGCGACGGCATCTTGCATATTCTTCCCGCTGACATCAGCGAAAGCCAAATTATTGCTGTCAATAACAAAGGCTGGACTGTAGTTGACCAGGACGGCAACGAACTCACAGCCGCATATATCCCCATCGACGAGGAGCATTTCCCGGACGCCAATTTCCGCACATTCCTTCTCGGTCAGACCTATGGCGCCGACGGTAAGTTGGCTCAGGTCGAAATTGATGAAGTGACGACTATGGACGCCTCGAGCAAGGGCATTGAAGATCTTACAGGAATCGCTTATTTCACAGCCCTGAAGACGTTGAACTGTTCATATAACAACATAGCACGACTTGATTTGTCGGCCATTGACCTTGAGAATCTTGGCTGTATGATGTGCGGTGTGAGAGAACTTGTTCTGCCCGCTAATGGCACACTGAAAGAATTAAATGGAGGTCATAATTCAAATTTGACTACATTTGACCTTTCAACTTCTCCTAATTTGAAGATGGTCAGCTTAAATAGTTGCAATCTCAGCTCAATAGATGTGTCACAATGCGCCAGTCTGGAACAGCTGAACGTGGAGGGAAACCAACTTACTACAGTGAACCTGCCCTCCAGCAAGGAACTTTACTTGTTAAAGTTGAGCCGTAACCGTCTGCATGACGTGGCCATTGACAATATTGTATCCAAATTACCGAATTCATCGGAGAAACCTGGCTCTATCCATAGAATCAGTTTCTATGACAACAGTATGGGCGACGAGCAGAACATAATAACGAGAGCTCAGGCCGAATCAGTAATAGCCAAAGGTTGGAAGCTGGAGTATTATGACCTGACCGACTATGAGTGGAAAGAGTATGAAGGCGGCAACTACAAGGGAGCCAACAGTATGACCATCGACGATTTCTCGATACTGCCCGGTGAGACCAAGACCGTTGACATTAAACTTGACAACGAATACGCGTTCACTCAGTTGCAGGGCAAGCTCATTCTGCCCGAGCAACTCACCATCGAGACCAACAGCCACGGCAAACCCTCGATGAGGCTTAACGGCGATCGTATCGACGATCATGTGATTTCCACCAGTTTTGTTGACGGTGATGTTCAGTTCTTTATTCTTCCGTCAGGCGGAAACGCCCTGCGCGGCAACAGCGGAGTGTTGCTTTCGTTCAACGTGAGTGCCGCGGAGGATTTACCCGAGTTGATGACCGTCACGCTGAAGGACATCACGGGCGTGAGCGATGGCGAAGAAATCGACATCCGCGACAGCGATTGTCTCGTCACCCGCAGCGACCAAGTGTATATTCCCATCGATGAGGAACACTTCCCCGACGGCAACTTCCGTGCCTTCCTTCGTTCACAGAGCTATGGTTGTGACGGCCTTCTGACCGAGGGCGAGATTGCCTCGGTGACCGAGATGAAAGTTCGCGCGGTTTCCGCCGGAAATAAGGTTGCCGACCTTACAGGAATCGCTTATTTCACGGCCCTGAAGACGCTTGATTGCGCGATTAATAATCTGACGTCGCTTGATGTATCGATGTTGGAGTTGGATACACTCAATGCTACGTATAATAAATTGGAAACACTTGTGCTGCCGGCTGGAACGCTTAAGTATTTAAGTGCAGCCAGAAATTCGTTAACCGAATTGGATCTTACAATATGTCCTCTATTGGAGTACTTAAGTATTGGCTATAACCCGTTAGGCGAGATTGACTTATCGGTCTGCCCAAAGTTGAGAATAGTTTATATAAATAATTGTCAACTTAAAGCCATTGATTTTAGCAACAACAATGATTTGGTTGGATTTTATGTGTATATGAACGAAATCTATGACGTTGCTATGGATGAGATGATTGCTTCGTTGCCGACAACGACGGTACGTCATCAATTCTATGTTATCGATGACCGATACAGTAGCGAGCATAATGTGATGACAAAGGAGCAAGTTGCCATTGCGAGAGCCAAGAACTGGTATCCGATGTATTATGATGTGTCTGATGAATCCTGGAAAAGCTACGAAGGCAGCGAAAACCGCGACTTCTTGTATATCGACAACTTCGAGATAGCAGCTGGCGAGACCAAGAGCGTGACCATCAACCTCGATAACGAGAGTGACCTCTCGCAGTTGCAGGCACGCCTGTGGCTGCCGGAGGGCCTGACGATTGAGACCAACGACCATGGCCGGCCCGTGCTGACGCTGGCGACAGACCGTGACGATGAACACGTGAAGAACTTTACGTTCAAGAACGATTCGGTTCAGATAGTCGTCTACTCGATGGACAACTACACGTTCAAGGGCCACAGCGGTGCATTCCTAACGTTCAATGTGACCGCAACCGAAGGCTTCGTAAGCCATGCCACGATCAAGTTGGAGGAGATCATAGCCTCCACACCCGCCTCTGAGAAGGTCCGTATACCATCGAGCGAGTGTGTTGTGACAGAAAACATAGGCACCAACCGTCTCTATATCGACGACTTCCATATTACGCCTGGCTCGACCAAGAACGTGACGATCAAGTTTGACAACGAGAAGGACTTCTGCGGTCTCCAGGCACGCATGTGGTTGCCGGAAGGCTTGACTATTGAGACGAACGGCAGTGGACGTCCTGTAATGACGCTGGTGGATGGCCGCAGCGATGAGCACATAAAGACCGTTACGTTCAAGAACGACTCGGTTCAGATAGCCGTATCATCAATCGAAAACAACAATTTCGTGGGCCACAGCGGTGCGTTCCTGACGTTCAATGTGACGGCCTCGGCCGACTTCGAAGGCCCTCAGGTGATCTCTATCGAAGCAGTCGTTGCTTCTACCCAGTCCTCGATCAAGTATAATCTGCCCGACACACAATGCACAGTTGTAACGGGTATCAAGGGCGACCTCAACGGCGACGGCCTGGTGAACACGGGCGACATCAGCACGCTGTACCGTGCAATTCTCAACGGCGACAACTCCGCTATCTACGACGTGAACGGCGACGGCCAGGTCAACTCTGGCGACGTGAGCGCCATCTATGCGATAATATTAGGTATTTAAAAAAGGTAAGCAATTCTAGATTGACAGGCGCCCGCAAGGGCAAGAAAACCTCCGGGCGCTTGTCATTTTGAAACATTATTGTCAAAAAGGTGCACTCATAGTCGTTTTTGCTCGATTTTGCCAAGCAGATGCACGATTTTGCACGGTCATGAGAGTACATTTCATAGTAATTTTGCACCATCAAAACCAACATAATTTTTTATCAATAATTTTAAAAAACATCACTATGAACCTAATTATTCATACCAATCATTTCGGCTGCGCCAACTCAGGTTTCATCTAAGCCGGAACCGACCATTTGCGAGCATCCAAGAATCTCGCCGCTTATCTTCGATAGACAAATTAATTAATTAAAGTATAACAATTGTATTAAAAAACCATTATGAATCGATTAATACATATAACAATCAGGATGCTGTTGTTGGCGGTTGTGGCTTTGACCACATCGACCGCCTGGGCCGACGAGCAGCTCGAGCTCAGCGGAACGGTCTACACGCACGAACTGAGCAACAATGTAAAGATTAAGATTAAGTCCGGCTACAGTCTGGTCCTCATTGTCGATGAAGACAAAATCATCGACTACATCAAAGGTGATGACGCTTTTATTGACGTTGTGATGTACAAAGACCTGGCTCTTGGCTGGGTGGAATGTGGTTCCATGCGTTTCTACGGCACCGGTGATGGAGGTCAACACCTCACGATCAGTAACACCTCCAATCATCATGCGTTGTATGCCAAAATACAATATATCTGGTTGGAAGACTTAAATGTAAGCATTTACAACCGTTCGGGTGATAAATCAGCGTTGCGGGCTGAGTGCGACAGCAATAATCCTAACGGTGCCAATATTGAGATCAGCAACTGCAATGTCAACTGCTCCTATACCGATGGAGATGCGATGATTTTGATTAATGATAACGGCAATGCCGGTCATAACAGTTGTGTGATTTACAACTCCACGATAAACATGAGTGATGCTATTCCGTATTACAAGAAGTTTATCTACCAACCTAATCCGAACTATGGAATAGAAGGTAATCAATCGGAAATCCGGCTGATTAATGTATCTGGTAATGTTAATGAAATATACAGCAACTACACTGCTAATTCCACCCGCCATCACGGAAAGGTGACCATCACCGGCACGGGTGATCTGAATGTCGACCGTATTGTAGGCAGCACAGTGAGCATCGACAACGAGAAGCTGTATGTGGGCTGTCATGATGAAGTTGCTGATTGGAACGGATTACACTATGATGTATCTCACTGGTATGACAATTCCATTACCAACTGTGCGACATGTATCTCTGCCATGAACCTGTATATCGATATGGTTGGCTCGTATACCTTCTTAGGCCCATTTAATATTTTCCAAAATAAGATACTGGAAAAGGATAAGTGGTTCACTAATCTTGACAAGAACTGTCAGATTTCAGGCAACTATAGTGTGAGGCCTGCTGATGAGTTGATAAAGGTTTATACCGGCGATTCTTTTTCCCGTGTTGCAGCTATCAACTATGCAAATCCCAGTGCAACGTGGTATCTCAACAAGAAGACTGTGGCTGAATATCTGGAGGAGAACCAGGAATTCGGCTCGCCCAAATTGAATAAAAGCCGTGTTTATGTTGGCAGTACAGTGTCGTTGACTCGCTATCCTTTCTTCCAAAACGTTGGCGGCGATGAAACGTATGCCTGGTATGTCAACGACCAGTTGGTCGAAGGCGAGACAGGACCCGAATACACCGCCCGCCCCGAAGACTACGGCAAGAACATACAGTGTGTCGTCAGCCTGGACAAGATTATAGGTTCGGCTTATAGCAACATGTGCTATGTTGACAAATACGACAATAACAACAGTCCTACAGCGCCCAAAGCCATTGCGGCCAAGAGTGGCACCAGAGTTAAAGGCTATATCACCAACGCCGAGGCTGAACAGGAATATTTCATCTCTTATGTGAAAGACAGTCCCGACCGCTTGACCGATAGCGATTGGCGCAATGCTGTGTCGCCTGATGCCGACGGCCGGTTTGAGATCACCGACTACTGCAACCCCGACCAGGTGAACTATATCTACACCCGCTATAAAGAGGATGATACCCATAAGGCCGGTGTGGTCATTAAGAGTACCGAATTGTACTTCGGTTCGGCCAACACCGCGGCGATGAACGACTTTGCGATGACCGTTACCGGTGTCGACACCGAAATCACCGACGACTGGAACGGCAGCTACGACGTGCCTCTGAACGGCGTGGTGAAAGTGTCGCTGTCGCCCGTTCCCGCCAACGCTATCGACGCCAACGACTTCCAGGGTGCCAAATTCGCCCTTGTCGACCTTCTGACGCTCACTTACTCCGATTGCGGTACATATTACGCCGACGAGGCTTGTACCACCCCCATCAATGCCGACACTTACTACAAAGAGGTTTATTTGAAGTGCACCAAGCCCGGCAACGGTGTGTGGATCAGCGCTGCCTGCGCCAATCCGTCGAAGACCCATTCTGTGCAGCTTTACATCAAGGACGAGGATGGGATGATTTATCCCGACAACATCGTATGCGACGAGTCGCTCGGTGTGGTGATTGAGCGTCCGTCCACTTCCGACTGGTCGAGAACTGTTGGCTTCACTGTCTATCCCGCCAACGCTTCACTCGACAATCTCACCATCGACTGGGCAAGCGAGGTTGCCGGTGTTGTCCGTCCCACTCTCCAGGTACAGCCGTCGGACCGTAGCGTCCTCCTCGGCTATCCCGGCGAGCCCCTTAGCCTAGGCACTTGGTATGCATATTTTAAGAACAATGGTGAGAGAATCACTTACCTGGGCAGCACCAGCTCGATGAAGGTGACAGTGATCCCCGTGCAGCCCCGCGAGATCTACTTCTCGCTTGACGAGGTGACCGTCGATCCCGGCGACAGCTTCAACTTGAGCGATTTCATCACGGTGAATCCCTATGATGCCGAGTATGAGCTTACCTACAGCATTGAGGGCGGAAACGGCATCACCGTTGACGCCGCAGGAGTGGTCACTGTCGACGACGATGACAGTGTATACGGCGAAACCGCTGTTGTCACCATCACCGCCACTGGCTCTGATAACTCCGCTACCACTACCGTGACTGTTAAGGTCAGCGGTGAGAAATACGGCTTCACCGTCAAGGGCGTTGAGGTCAACTCCAACAATATGAACGATATACTGGGCGATGGCAAGGTGTCGTACGACCCGTCGACCAACACATTGACCCTCGCCGGCATCAACGAGAGCTACGACGGAGCAGCATTTGTCAATTCCTCGGGTGCCGATGATTTGATCATCAAAGTTGTGGGTGAGAACAACATCACCATGACAAATTCCAGCAGCATGGCAATAGGTGGAAACAATATCATTGTCACCGGTAGCGGCTCGCTCAATATCAACGCTGATGCCGGCATCTATACCAACCGTGGCGAAGTGGAAATCAAGGGTGGCGTGAAAGTGAACCTCACCGGCTCCTACGGCATCATGTCGAACCCCTTGTACCAGAGCGGTACCGGCTTTATGAGCACCGGTTCACTCGTGCTCAGCGACATGGCCGAACTTAACATCAACGCAAGCCAATATCCTGTATGGCTTGAGTCGTTAACAATGGGCGACGGTTTTGTCATCGTCTCGCCCGAGGACGGTTCGTTCGAGACAGTTGACGCCGGTTCTGGCATTATGGTAGGAACCATCGTTGACAACGAATACAATATCGCCGCCAATCAGACGGTGGTGATCAAGAATGTGGACGCCCTTCGCGGCGACGCCGACCTCAGCGGCGATGTGGATGTGGCCGATATCACCCACGTCAACAATTATATCCTTCTGCGTCGCGACTATGTGAACAGCTTCCTGAACGCCGACATCGATGCCAGCACTCAGCTCGACATCGTAGACGTGACCGGAATCGCCAACATCTCGTTGAGCGCCGAAGCCAGTTCAGCACCTGTGATGTCGTCGCGTATCGCACCTCGCAACAAGGCCGATTACAGCCTGTTTGAGGACTACCTGAGCGCCAACGACATGTCTTTGAAAGCCGGCGAGCATAAGAGCCTGCTTATTGAACTTAACAGCAGTATCGACTATACCGCGTTCCAGATGGATATCACACTTCCTGAAGGCGTGAAGATTTCGAAAGCACAACTGGGCGACCGCGTAGGCCGCAGCCACGTACTGGCTATGCGCGACAACGGCGCTTTCACCCGCTTGATGTCTTACTCGTCGAAGAACAGTTCGATTGAAGCCGGTCAGGGCACAATCCTGATGCTCGACCTGGAAGCCGAGGACAGCTTCTTTAACGAGGGGAAAATCTGGTTTGACAACATCCGCTTCGTGCCCACCGATGGCGAAAAGGTGTTCCTGCCCGCATTCAACGTGATGCTTGGCACCACCACCGGCATCGACAAGGTAGATGTGAATCCCAGCGGAGTGAGCGTGAGCAACGGTGTGCTCACCATCAACGGCGCCAACGGTGGCGTTGCTACCATCACGTCGATGAACGGTGTGACCCGCACTGTGACTCTCGACTCGGGAGTGAACCAGGTGGAACTCGACCACGGTGTGTATATCGTGACCGTCAATGGACAATCAGTCAAAGTGAGATTGTAAAATTGAGAGTTAGTAGTTTTTTATCATAATGTTCAGAAGTCTTCCCCCGGGTGAATCCCGGAGGAGAATCCCGGGGAAGATCCTTCTGTTTTAGAGAGAACTGCTGAATAATAAGTTTCAAGCGACAAAACAAACATTAGATATGAAAAAGATATTATTTACCATCCTGATGTCCTGCCTGGCTTTCTGGGGTTTTGCCGAGAACAGGCTCTATATGGACGAACAGGTGAGCTTCACCGCCGTAGGCGAGAGGAAGACGATAAATGTGTACCTCGACCAGGATGAGGTGAGCGACATCTCCGGAATGCAGATGAAAATCACGCTGCCCAACTGGCTCTCTATAGTCAATGACGAAGACGGTTACATGCGCTTTGTCGACAGCGGCACCCGCTTTGTGGACCATGCGATCGACACCGAGGTGAGTGTGACCAACAAAACCGTTGTCAGCCTTGTGCTGTATTCGCCCACCGCGTCTCCTCTGAACAAGCCAGAAAGCAAGTTGCTGTTCTCGTTCTTGGTGGACGTTGCTGAAATACCTGCTGTTGACGACATCCACGATATTGTCATCAGCAATGTGAAAGCGTCGATGCAGGACAACGCGCTCGACGCACGGAATGTCCCCGTGACCTTGGGCACCATGTGCCGTATGACCTACCTTCCGTCGGAATACACAATCTCGATGGAAGAGCATGAGACCAACGTGATTGTTGGCGGGATGAAGAGTATCCGTGCCAATGTCACTCCGGCCGAGATGGCATCCAGCTTGATATGGGAGGTTGTGACCGGCAGCGACAAAGTGGAAATCAGATATGAGAATAATGAATGCCAGATTGCAGGTCTCGCATTGGGAACCGCAACTGTGAGAGTGCATGCCGGAACCAACACCAGCATCTATGACGAATGTGTGGTTACCGTATCCCCGACACCCACAGCCGTGTCGATCAACCAGCACAGTGTGTTTATGAGAGTAGGGGAGAGCATCCAGCTCAGCGCCGTGGTTACTCCCGGCGAAGCCAGCCAGAAAGTGCGCTGGAGTGTTGTTGACGACTCGCCTGTTGTAATCGTCGACGAGAACGGAAAGGTAAAAGCCATGCAAGCCGGTTCGGCTACTGTGAAGGTTGAGACCCTTGACGGCTCGAACCTGAGTGACTATTGCTCGATTGTTGCCGACCTTCCCACTGGCGGCTACATTGTGATTGACGAAACTACATTTCCCGACAACGAACTGCGTGATATCGTGGAGCACCTTCCCGAGGTGGTTGTTGTCGACGGCGAGGCTCGCCTCTATGACGAATATGCCGACGATGTGACCTCTCTCGACCTGAGTGGCAGCGGTGTGACTGACTTCACCGGTCTGGAGCACTTCCCGGGCCTCGACTTTGTAGATGTTTCGGGTAACAACCTTACTTCTGATCAGGTCGACAACCTGATTGACCATCTGCCTACCAACGAAGATGGCGGTACAATCCACATCATAGGCGAAGGCGACGAGACCACCCTTACCCCCGGTCAGGTACAAGACTTACTCGACAAGGGCTGGACCCCCGAGCAGTACAACCCGGAGACCGGTCAATGGGAACCCATTGAAGGAGAAGAATTTATTCCCATCGACGAGGCACACTTCCCCGACGCCAACTTCCGCACGTTCCTGATTGCCCAGCCTTACGGCACCGATGCCCGTCTGTTCCGCAGCGAGATTGCCGAAATCAAGGTGATGGAAGCCAGCAACAAGAAAATCGCCGACCTTACCGGTATCGCATACTTCACCGCGCTGCATAAGCTGCGTGTTTCGGGCAATAAGCTGGAGACACTTGATGTCTCGACCCTTGACCTTGACACAATTCAAGCCGTGGCTAATCTGTTGACACAAGTGATATTGCCCACCGCAGGCAACCTCAAGTATGCTGATTTAGGCAATAATCTTTTGAGCGAAATTGATCTCTCCAATTGCCAGAAAGTGAGAATCTTGAATTTACAGTATAATAAATTCAGCACTGTCGATTTGTCGGGTTGCACCAATGTCAATTATGTGAACGTAACTGATAATTACTTTACTACACTCGACTTTTCGGATAATGGTTTCGTAACAAATATATTCATGTCTCATAACCAGGTTAAAGGCGCAGGTCTTGACGATCTTATCGAGACATTACCCACAAGGGTTAATGGTAAATATCCGTTGTGTATTATTAAAGAAGAACCGAATGTCGTGCATGATGAAACCTTTAACGAGGGCAATGTTGTCACCAAGGCGCAGGTAGCGGCAGCTCGTGCCAAGGGCTGGTATCCGAAATATTGGGATTCTACCGAGAATGTCTGGAAGGACTACGAGGGTATTATCCCCATTGACGGCAGCGTCTTCCCTGATGAGAACCTTCAGGATGCTCTTACTGAGAAGGATTTCGGCCAGGACGGCATTATTACCGACGAGGAAGCCAATGGCGTTACGTCACTCGACCTGAGCGACAAGGACATCACCGATCCCACTGGTTTGGATAATTTCCCGAACCTGAACGACCTCGACATCACCGGTAACGACATCACCGGCGAAAATATGGATAAACTGATTGACGAGCTGCCCGACCATAGCGGTGACGAAGGTGGTACAATCCATGTGGATGCCGACGATATCACCGACGAGCAGATTGCCGACCTGAACGACAAGGGTTGGACCGTTGTCGACGAGAACGGAGACGAACTGACTCCCGACTTCATCCCCATCGACGAGGAGCACTTCCCCGACGCCAACTTCCGCACGTTCCTGATTGCTCAGCCTTACGGTACTGACGCCCGTCTGTTCCGCAGCGAGATTGCCGAAATCAAGACGATGAACGCCCCCGGCAGGAACATCGCCGACCTCACCGGTATCGCTTACTTCACCGCACTGCATAAGCTGAATGTTTCGAGCAATATGCTGGAGACCCTCGATGTCTCGACTCTCGACCTTGATACGCTTTATTCAATTAGTAATAACTTGACTGAGATTGTTTTGCCCACCGCAGGCAATCTGATCGATCTCCAATTGGAGAGAAATCTCTTGACTGAACTTGATGTCACCAATTGCCAAAAGTTAAAGTTGTTGAATATAGCATATAATAAGTTCGATGAAATTGATGTGACGGGATGTCCCGAGCTTCGACTACTTGAAGCAAGCGGCAACAACCTTACCGCTCTCGACATGTCGATGAATACTAAATTGACAGGATTGAATGTGGCCCAAAACCAACTGCAAGGTGCTGCAATAGATGAGCTTATTGACGGATTGCGTTCTAATCCAACTGTAAGATTTATAATGCGATTTATTAATGAGACCCCTAAGACTTATCACGATATTACCTATACTGAAGGCAATGCAATTACCAAGTCGCAGGTAGCCGCCGCCCGTGCCAAGGGCTGGTATCCGAAATATTGGGATGCTGCCGAGAACGTTTGGAAAGACTATGAGGGTGTTGAGGATCCTGAGAACCGTCTGTACATCGAGGATTTCACTATCCTTCCCGGCGAGACGAAGACCATCACAGTGAATCTCGACAACGAGACCGACTTCCGTGCCATCGAAGCACGCATGATACTTCCGGAAGGCCTCACCATCGAGACCAAGAGCAATGGCAAGCCTGCCATCAGTTTGGTTGATGCGCGCGACGACGAGCACACCAAGAGCTTCTTGTTCGACAACGACACCATCGTGATTTCGGTACACTCCGACGAGAACGTGTTCCTCGGCAACAGCGGTGCATTCCTCACCTTCAAGCTCACGGCAGCCGCCGACTTTGAGGGTCCGCAAGTACTGAGGATAGAGAAGATCATCGGCACGGGTGCCGACGATGTGAGATATAGCCTGCCGGTCAACGAGACCACTGTCAGTTCTGTGGCACAGTTCGCTAACGGTGACGTCAATGAAGACGGCTATTTGAACGTAGGCGACATCACCGAGTTGTATAAGGTTATTACCGGCGTCGATTTAACCTATGCCCACAATGCCGACGTGAACGGTGACGGTGTCATCAACACAGGCGACGTGAGCGCTCTGTATCAACTTATCTTGCAACAGCAATGAAAATCTTTATAAATAACTTGATTGGTTAGTGCAAATGATAGGTTTTAGTGTATGATTTCTTATGCCTGAGTCATTTCGGGTCAGGCATAAGTTTTCTAAACTCTAGCATTTCGTATGAGTAGATGATGAAGTATAGTTAGTGTTCTATCCTAATGTGAAAGTCTCAAACCCGAACAGGGCATTTGCCTGGCTCGGGTTTGATTCTTTTTTACTCTTGTATGGCCTCCGGAGCCATTGTGACATATCGCTGGATTTGGCAAAATGTCACATTTTGGCTGTTCTTATGCGTTTTTTTGCCAAGATGGTGCGTTTTTGCACGATTCTGCCAAGCAGATGCACGATTTTGCACGGTCAGAAGGCCCATTCTCATAGTAATTTTGCACCATGAAAACCGATAAAAACAGAAAAGCTATGACACAAAGAGAAGCAATGTTTATGCAAATGTTTGAGGAGGCCGTATATAAGAAATGGCAGTCTTGTCCTATCTCACTTGAGGACGTGGCAAGCGAGTTGCTGATCACGCGCGGCCAGTTGAACCGCCGTGTGAAGACCATCACGGGCATCACGGCGCAGCAATATATGATGGACATGCGTATGCGCCGTGCCAAGCAGCTGTTGAGCGAAACCGACACGGCAGTGCTCGATATCGCCATCACCTGTGGCTTCAGCGATCTGTCGAGTTTCTCAAGAGCGTTTCACCGGGAGTTTGATCTCTCTCCCACGGCATACCGCCGAAGCATGTATGCTTAAAGATTAATTGCAAAAGTAATGAAAATCTTCATAAATAACTTGATTGGTTAGTGTTAATGACAGGTTTTAGTATATGATTCCTTATGCTTGAGTCATCTTTGGCCAGACATAAGCTCTCTAAACTCAAACATGTCGATGAATAGATGACGTCGTATAGTTAGTGTTCTATCCTAATGTGAAAGTATCAAACCCGAGCCAGGCAAATGCCTGTTCGGGTTTGATCTTTTTTGCTCTTGTTTTGCCATAGGAGCCGTCGCGTCATTTTGCCGGATTTGGCAAAATGTCACCTTTTGGCCTTTTCTATGCTTTTTTTTGCCAAGATGGTGCGTTTTTGCACGATTCTGCCAAGCAGATGCACGATTTTGCACGGTCAGAAGGCCCATTGTCGTAGTAATTTTGCACCATGAAAACCAACCAAAAACGCAGAATTATGACACAAAGAGAGAAATTGTTCCTCGAAATGTTTGAGGAAGCAGTCCACAAGAAATGGCAGACATGCCCCATCTCGCTCGAGGACGTCGCCAGTGAGTTGCTGATCACTCGTGGCCAGCTCAACCGCCGCATTAAATTAATTACGGGCTTGACGGCTCAACAGTATATGATGAATATGCGTATGGACTGCGCGAAGCGGTTGTTGACAGAAACGGATATGCCGGTGAGCGATATCGCGATGAACTGCGGCTTTACCGATATCACCAGCTTTTCGCGTGCTTTCCACCGCGAGTTGGGCACCACCGCCACGGCCTACCGCGGTATAGTATAAAACACCTGAATAACAAATAATAAATAATATAAATTTAAATATTTACTTTAAGACGTATGAAAAAACTTGTTTTAAGCATCTGTATGTGTGTGGCGGCCATGTCGTCGTTCACTGCCTTCGAAGCCAAAGCCGATGGCTGGGACAATAATGACGCTGTGCTGGTCGACCCCTCCACCGGTGAACAGTATGTTGTGGTCGACAGTATCAATTTCCCAGGCCCGTTCCGCGGCTGGGTCAGCACCAAATCGGGCGCCAAGACTGTCGACGGCGAGCTGCGCCTATATAAGAGCGACGCTCTGAAGGTGACCTATATACAATATACCTATAGGAATGTAGTCCACTTTGTCGGATTAGAGTATTTCCCCGAACTGGAGGAGCTCGACATGCACGCGTGCAAAATCAGCAAAAGTCTGCCCTCTATGCCGAAGTTGAAGAGACTGAATTTGTCGGACAACCGTTTTGCGGCCTTCAGCGCCGAACTGCCAGAGTTGGAAGAACTGTCCATTTCCAGCAACTATCTCACGACCCTTGATGTGTCGTCGCTGCCGAAGCTGAAAACGCTTAACTGCGCTTCCAACAAACTCACCACACTTGATGTGAGCGACAACGCTGAACTGGAAAACCTGTATTGTTATAACAACAGCCTTACGTCGATTGACGTGACGAACAATCCGTTGCTCAGCAATCTGTACGTTGCGTTCAATCCCCTTGCCGAAGCAATCGACCTGTCGAACAATCGCGAGTTGACGGTGATCATGGCAACTAGTTGCAACCAGCAGTCGTTTGATTTCACCAACAACGAGAAACTCATCACGATCGGCATTGCGCTGAACTCCATCGATGTAGACAACATGGAAGCCCTGATTAGCAGCTTGCCCGTTTACAACGGCCCGGTCTCGTTAACTGAAGGGTTGGGTATGATTCTGGTGATAGACTATAACATGTATGTCTCCACTTGCTATGAATATGAAGGCGTCAGCACCGAGAACAACCATATGACCGACCTTCAGGTTGCAGCCGCAAAGGCAAAGAACTGGGAGGTGATCTATACCAAACCCGACAGCAATGAGTTCCTGAGTTATCCTGGCGATCCGACCAAGGGCGATAGCAATGAAGACGGAATTGTCAACACCGGCGACGTGAGTGAGTTGTACAACATCGTGTTAGGAAACAACCGCGTGTATGAGCGCAACGGCGACATCAACGGTGACGGCGTGATCAACACCGGCGACGTGAGCGGTGTCTATGGCATTCTGCTTGACGGCGAGTAAGCCATCCACGCCTCGGCAAAACCATTTTCTTGACTTTATAGTACGTAATAATTTTTTCAATACATGCTTTTGATCTCCTCCTCGCTCGAAACAGTGGTGACGTTTTGAGTGAGGAGGAGAAAAAGCAAAAAAGCATAACATTTTTTTATTTTTTTTGAAAATAATGTGTATCTTTGCAAAAAAATAGAAAGATGATATGAAAGAGTTGAAGCAAATACTTTGTGTGGCAGGGATTGCGACGGCGCTGCTTGCGTTGTCGTTACCCGCTGAGGCACAGGATACTGTTAGCGTTAAGAAGAACGAGTTTATAATCGATGCCAATCTGATGACCCGCGGTGAGCTGCGATATGGCGGCCTGCCCAATGAGGATGACGAGGAGGAGTCGTCGAACCGCGCGTCGTTCATTTTGGAGCGCACGCGTCTCGGAATGGGCTATAAACGCGACTTTCTCGAGGTGTATGTTCAGGCGCAACATGCGGCGGTATGGGGTCAGGCCGGCGGTGGCGGGTTTAACCTTCGCCAGGCTTGGGTTCAGTTGCGCGCCAACAACGGCTTGTTTGCCAAAATCGGCCGCCAGGAGCTGGCCTACGACGACGAGCGCGTGATTGGTTCCGACGACTGGTCGATGGCACCGTTCACCCACGACGTGCTGAAGATGGGTTGGGAGCGTGGCAGTCACAAGATTCACGCGCTTCTGGCCTATAACCAGAATGCCGAGAGCGTTAACGGCGGCTCGGAATACCGCGACGGCGACAAGCCTTACAAGGCAATGGAGGCGTTGTGGTACCACTTCGACGCCCCGCGCTTTCCGTTGGGCATGTCGTTGCTGTTTGTGAACATGGGCATGCAGAGCAAGAGGGATGAAGACCTGAAGGCGACCTATCAGCAGCAGATGCTCGGTACTTATATCTCCTATACTCCGGAACGCTGGACTGCGGAAGGCTCGTTCTATTATCAGATGGGCCGCAACGAGTATAAAGCGAAAATCTCGGCGTGGATGGTGAGTCTCAAGGGTGAGTATTATCCCACGTCGCAGTGGTCGTTGAACGCGGGTTACGACCATTTGAGCGGCGACCCGCATTATGTTGTGCCCAAGCCGGGTTCAATGGGTTTGGTTCGCCACGAAACCATCAACGGTTTCAGCCCTGTTTACGGTGAGCACCACAAGTTCTACGGTGCTATGGACTTCTTCTATGTGAGTACCTATTTCGCCGGGTTCTCTCCAGGCTTGCAGAACGCATATCTCGGTGCGGAGTACAAGCCCGTCAAGGCTTTGAATCTCGCCACCACCTATCATTATCTTGCGACCTCAACCACATTTGAGAATCTCGGCAAGACCTTGGGTCACGAGTTGGAGTTTTCGTTGAGTTACAAGCCCTTGGATATAATCACCATCTCGGCCGGTTATACATTTATGCACGGAACCGAGACTATGGAGCGTCTGAAGCGCGTTTCCACCGACCGTAACCTGCACTGGGCCTGGTTGAGTCTGTCGGTAAGTCCGAAATTCTTCTCTTTCCGTTGGTAAAAACATACAGTCATGAAACGCTTTCTAACAATACTCGCAATCTGTTTGTTGACGGTCGGCACTGCGCTGGCCGACGACGACATCGTGTCACAGGTGTATCTGAACGGCACGCTCTCTAAGGGCATCCCTGTGGAGTTCTCGCTTGTGACCGACGGCAACGGCACCGCCGCGGGTTATGTGAAATACACCAGAGTCAAAGGTGGTTACCCCATTATGGTGGTCGGCCGCTGGGACGAGTACCCGTCGGAGGGCGACGAACCGAATTACCACAATCTCATCGTATCGGAATACATGCCCGACGGCCTGCTGACGGGCAACTGGCTCATCCACCTGCGCGAGACACCCGTCAAAGGTCGCTACCGCTTTGTGGACGGCACATGGACCAGTGCCGACGGCGAGGTGAAGCGCGAATTGAAAGACGTCACGGTCTTTGCCCACCTGCCCGATTATTTCGACAAGACCTTGCTCACTCCAGCCACTCGCGAAGAGATGGGCAACAGTTACGAGTACGGAGTCTACGGCGAGACCGTGGAAGGGTTCAAGAGTTGGCGCGGCGGGACGGCCAATATCATGTTTTATGACAACGGCAAGATAGGCGCTGAGGTCGACAACGCCGAACCGTTGCGCACCGGCTTTGCATATGTCTACTGCGGACAGGACAAGGCTGCCACGCTCATGGGCAATGTTGCCGAGTTCCGCGATGTAAACGACTGCCATTATAGTTTCCGTATCACCTTCTTCAAGAAGTTTATCGAGGTGTTCACCACCCATGGCGTTCGTCGGAGCGACCACTGCTTCACTGGCGGCAACATTCTCGACGGAATCTATATTAAGCAATAAGGTAAAGTGTTAAGATTATAAATGATGAAAATGAGAAAGATATTACTTTTATTTATTGCTGCTATGGTTGCCGTGGCGGGCAACTCAGCCGAGTATTACGGTTTGAAGGTGGGCGGAGTGGCCGTTACCAGCGATAACAATTATAATATTAGAGGCGATAATATCACGGCCAACAACCCGAATTTCGATTACAGCGTGTTTTACCTTCCACAAGATAAGCTCTTGATACTGGACAATGTGAAAATCGAGCGTACGGGAAACGACAACCGCTGCATCTTCAACGACACAGTCAGCAATCTGACAGTGAAATTCACCAATTTCGATTCCTATCTGTCGTCGACCACTTGTGCCCCGTTGCGCATCGACGCCAGCACCACTATCACATGCGATGAGTTGACAGCGGTGACCATCAAAGGCCGCGACGGTGACGCCAATTGTATTTATATCACCAACGGCTCGAAAGTCACCTTCGACCATGCCACGGCTAATATGAATCTCACGGGCAACAGCAACGCCGCAATCGACTCCGAGAGCGCCACATCCGAGAGTCTGGAGTTCCATCACTCACGCGTGAGTGTGTACAGCGAAGGAGGCAGGGCCATCGCCAACGTGAACAAAGTGAAGTGTGACTACTCGGCGCTGTTGTTGCGCACCGGTAGCAGCGATCACTACGCAGTGAGCAACGTCACCAATTTCATCATCTCACAACCATACGTCAACTACTCGGTGGTGGGCTACAACGATAACATCTCCAGTATTACCAACTTTACGACAGTCGGCTCGACCACTTTCGACGCGAGCAAAAAGACGTTTGTTGACAGCAACGGCACGCGTCTGCTGGGCAAGGACATCATTATTTCGGAGAGAGTCCCCATTAACTCCAGCACCTTTCCCGATGAGCATTTCCGTGCTTGGATAGCAGGCCAATGCGGTTCAAATCTTGAAACCAGCGAGATTTTCGCGTTTCGCACCATCAATCTCGATCTCTCGCCCAACAGCAGTCTGAAGAATGTGACCGACTGGTATGGATTGAATTTTCTGCATTGCCTTCGTCGTCTATGGGTTGTAGGCAGTAAGACAGAAAGATTGAACTTATCCCATAACCACGAGTTCTATCATCTTAAGTGCTACAACTGCCAAATGACAACTGAAGGCTGGGAATACACGGTGTCGAATCTGCCAAACAGCCGTGACGAGCGCGCCACCATAGAGGCGTTCAATAAAAAGGACAACGACCAGAACGTTATCCCCACACCATCGCAAGTGGCAAAAGCAGGATACGGCACGGTTTGGGAATTTTTAATTCGTGCCAACGATACGCAAAGTTATGTTATAAACCGTAACAGAAACTATATAGGTATCGACCGCCTACGTTTTCCCGACACCAAACTGCGTTCGGCATTATATGCTCAAGAATATGGACGTGATGCCTTGGTCTACGACGATGAGTTGCCTGATGTTAAGAGAGTCTATAGTTATGGCGATGGCGTATCAGACCTCACCGGAATCGAGAATTTTCCCTATTTGGAAGAATTGGTGTGCTGTAAGGGCAATCTTACCAGTGTCGACTTGTCGAAGAATCCAGCGTTGACCGTGGCCTTCTTGATGGAGAACAAAATAAAGTCGGATGCCTGGGATGAGATGATTGACAAGCTGCAAGTGAGAGAAAAACCGCTCAGTATTTCAGTGTGTTATGAAAATCCCTCCTCCGCCGAATACAACGACAAGCCCACCATATTCCAGGTAGCGCGTGCGAATGCGAAAAATGCCCATTTCCGCATGACTGAAGGCGCTGCTTTTCATGACTATGTGCCAATAACCAATGAGTATTTCCCCGATGACGCCTTCCGCAGCTATCTGCTTTCCCAGGACTACGGCAGCGACTCGAGATTATATGCCGACGAAGCGCTGGCGGTTACGGGTATGAATGTCTGGGGTCGCGGCATCGCATCGCTTTTCGGCATTAAGTATTTTCCCGAACTAATTTCGCTGCAGTGTTACAACAACAGCTTAAGCACTCTCAATTTAGAGAGCAACCGCAAGTTGAGTTATCTTGACTGCAGCAACAATCAGATTGAGACCCTGAATCTGAGCAAATGCGACTCGTTGAGTTATCTGGATTGCCATAGCAACAAGATGGAGTGGCTCAGTGTTCCTCAGTGCACTAAACTGTGGTATATCAACTGCAACTTAAACCGGATTGAATATATTATACTTCCTGAAAACAGCGCTGAACTCAAATATCTCTACTGCGCACCTAATAAGATCAAGGGCAGTCGAATGGACAACTTGATTTCCCGATTGCCGTCGAGCATAGTTGACGACGGATTCCATGTCTACAATCCCAACAACTCTCTGCAGCAGGATGAGAACATCATCACCGTCGACCAGGTGCAGGCAGCATTGGCACGCGGAGTTACGCCGTACTGGTACGACGGCAACGCGTGGGTACCCTATGGCGGCTACACCGGTTACGCCCTCGGCGACTTGAACCACGACGGCCAGGTGAACGTGGGCGATGTGACAGCGCTATATGTGGCTCTGCTGGCCGGCGGCACCGACCCGGAATACGACATAAACGGCGACGGTTCGGTCAATACCGGTGACGTGAGCGCCATTTATTTGATAATACTTAACCAATAAGATGATACTAAAATGAATAAGTTTTTTGCAATATCTCTATTTGCGGTGTTGAGTCTGATGGCCAATGCCTCGACCTATTACGGCTTCAAGATAGGCGGTGTGGCCGTCAACAGCGACAACTGCAACAACGTTACCGGCAGCAATATCAAGGGCTCGGTGAAATACGACCATAATACGAAAACCGTCACGTTGACTAACGTGACAATCAAGCGTACCGGCAGCGACAACCGCGCCATCTACAACGAGAGCTGTGATAACCTTAAGGTGGTGTGTGTGGGCACCGACACGCTCAACGCGCGTGATGCGGCCCCTGTTCGTCTCGAGCATGCCACCAACATCAGCTTCTACTGCGAGGGTAGCGCTAAGGTGGTCATCTCCGGCGGCAGCGAAGGCGCAATCTACCTCAAGAATACCAGTGGCGACAGCGGAGGACATGCCACTTCGGTCACGTTCAACGGCGGCAGCTATACTGTCACGTCGAACGGCGGCTACGCCATTGAGGGCAGCGGCACGATGTCGTCCGTGTATTTTTCCGACGATGCGAAGGTGACTGTCCAAGGCACGAAAGGCGACCTGCGACACCTCGGCTATGTGGTGTTCAATGGTTACGAAACGAGCAACAAGGCCGGGCGTGTGGTGTTCCGCGCCACAGGCACCGGTGCGGCACAGTTTCAGGAAGTAGCGGAGGTGCTGAAATACTCTCAATCCTGGTACAACCTTGTTTCGCCCCAGGGTGCCTATTTCAACACGAGCAGTCAGACCATTGCATGGAGTGGCGGCGACATCACCCAGCAGAACATCGTCTTTGTGCAGGCATTGCCCATCAACAACACCAACTTTCCCGACGCAGCGTTGCGCTCGGCGCTTGCCAGTTATGCCCAAACCTACAACGGATTCCTGACACTCAGTGAAGTGAACGGAATAAAGATGTTGCAGCTTAACAATAAAGGCCTATCCACGCTTCAGGGTATCGAATTGTTCCCGAATCTGGAATACCTTTATTGCAACGACAACAACCTCACCGCTCTGGATATCTCGAAGAATCCTAAACTGAAAATCGTCTATTGTATCAACAACAAGATTACGTCGCTCGACTTCAGCCAAAACCTTGAACTCTCGGAGCTATACTGCACCAACAACGAAATATCAGTTATTGTTGCTATTCACGATAAACTCACAAAGTTGTATTGCGGCAGAAACAAGATTAATACATTGACGCTCAACGCTCCGCTACTCAACACTTTGATGTGCAACAATAATGACCTGAAACTATTGATGTCACATAGTGTTCCAGAACTCAAGATACTCGACTGCTCGTCCAACCAGTTGGCAACATTCCGTATTGAGGACAACACCAAACTGGAACGTATCTATTGCAGTCACAATAGGTTGACTAGTCTGGATGTCAGCGCGTTTACCAATTTGACCTATCTCGATTGCAGTAACAACCAACTCGGTTTTTTAAATGTGAGTAGCAATACTGCTTTGAATTCGTTGTTTGTACAGAGCAACAAAATCAACATCTCAATGTCGGCTTTAATCGATAACCTGCCCTCCAGGCCAACCTGGTCGACTATCTATCTTGCCGACCGCGACAACCCTGAAGAGGGCAATGTCGTGCCATTCGCGAAGACGATGGATGCGCGTGCAAAAAAATGGCAGCCGTTCTACAACAAGAACGACGTGTGGGTTGAGTATGAGAGCAATCCATTGGTAATCAACGCCACCAACTTCCCCGACGCAAATTTCCGCAACTGGCTGCTGGCACAGGACTACGGCAAAGACACATATCTTATCGGCGAGGAGATTGATACCATCTATGAATTGAGTCCGCGTGCATTAGACATTGCTGATATGACGGGAGTCGAGCATTTCACTTCGTTGCAGCGACTCAACTGTGAGCTCAACAACATCAGGGACAGATATATGGATATGCTTATAGCCCAAGTGCCGTTGACCATTGTTGACGGCGGTTTCCACCTATCGAATCCAAATGAACCTGACTACACTGAGAACAATTATATCACCAATGAGCAGGTGAAGGCGGCCTACAATCGTGGCGTGATTCCTTTCTGGTTTGACGGCAACGACTGGATACCTTACGTTTATACCCTCTACGAACGTGGCGATTTGAACCACGACGGCCAGGTGAACGTGGGCGATGTGACAGCGCTATATGTGGCTCTGTTGGCCGGCAGTGACGACTTGGAATATGATCTCAACGGCGACGGCTCGGTGAACGCTGGCGATGTGAGCGCATTGTACACTATCATTCTTGGTTCGTAACTATGCGCAGGATGCTTTGGAAAATCTTGATAGTATTGTCGGTTGTAGTTCTGCTGGTTGTGGTCGTGTGTGACTTGGCTGTTCGACTCAATGCGCGCCATCGTGTGTACGACTCGCTCGACTCGCTGCCGCACAACAATGTGGGCCTGTTGCTTGGCACCTCTCCGGTCAATCCTGAAGGCAATCACAATCTGTATTTCCAGTATCGTATCGATGCCGCTGTGAAACTTATCGAGGCGGGAAAAATCGACACTATTCTGGCAAGTGGCGCCAGTTACGATGTGGATTACGGCTTATACGACGAGACAAGACATATGCGCGACTCGCTCATCGCTCGTGGAGTGCCGCCTGAGAAAATCCTGTGCGACACCGCCGGATTCCGCACTATCGCCTCAATCATGAGAGCGAAAGAGGTGTTCGGTTATGACTCGTTCACAATTATTTCCCAACAGTTTCATAACGAGCGTGCAATCTATCAGGCCGACCATCATGGCATCAATGCCGTGGCCTACAATGCTCAGGATGTGACCATATGGCACAAGTGGCTGAAAATTCACGGCCGCGAACTGCTGGCGCGCGTGAAGCTCTTTATTGACTTTGCCTCCGACGAGAAACAGTCGGATTTAAAAAATAACAAAAATTAACAAATTTGAGTATGATTTCTTTTACATGTGATTATAACGAGGGGGCTCACCCCAAGATACTACAACGGCTTGTTGAAACCAATATGGATCAGGAGCCGGGTTACGGCGCCGACCACTTCACAGTCTCAGCGAAGGAGAAAATCCGCCAGGCATGCGGTAGCCCGAAAGCCGATGTGTTCCTGCTCACCGGCGGCACGCAGACTAATGCGACGGTGATTGACGCCGTTTTGCGCCATTACGAGGCCGTGATTGCCGTCGACACAGGCCATATCGCCGTTCATGAGAGCGGGGCCGTGGAACTGCACGGTCATAAAGTGATTACTTTGCCAGCGGTGCAGGGCAAACTCACGGCCGAAGCGCTGAAATCTTATCTTGAGAAGTTTTATGCCGATCCCACATGGCCTCATATGGCTCATCCTGGGATGGTATACATCTCGTTCCCTACAGAGTACGGCACTATTTATAGCCGTGACGAACTTAAAGCCATAGGTGCGGTATGCAAGAAATATGAGTTGCCGTTGTTTGTCGATGGAGCGCGTCTGGGTTACGGTCTGGCCAGTCCGAAGTCCGACATCGACCTTCCCACGCTGGCCAAGCTGTGCGACGTGTTTTACATCGGCGGCACGAAGGTTGGGGCACTCTGCGGTGAGGCTGTGGTATTCCCGCGTGGCAATGCACCGCGCGATTTCTTCACTATCGTCAAACAGCATGGCGCACTGATGGCAAAAGGACGACTGCTCGGCTTGCAGTTCGACACCTTGATGACCGACGGACTGTATCTTTCTATCGCCGGCCACGCCATCGATATGGCTATGGAGTTGAAGAAACTGTTTACTGACAAGGGTATCCCTCTGTATATCGATTCGCCCACCAACCAGCAGTTCCCGGTTCTCACGCGCGAACAGATGGCCGTTTTCGAAGGTCAGGTGGAATATGAAGTGTGGCAGTGGCTCGACGACGACCATGCCGTCACCCGCTTCGCCACCAGTTGGGCCACGCCTCCCGACCATATCGAGGCGCTTTCCTCGCTTATGTAGGACGTTTATAGCACCACAAACTAAAAAACTACTGACGATATGAAGAAATTACCATTGGTGTTCGCGCTTTTCCTCGCTATGGCGTTCGCTGTGGCAGGATGTCATGAAGAAGAGGAGCAGGCCGGTTTCAAGCCTGTCGACATCGACTCGGTAGCGCCGTCCGATACCGTGTTCATCTGCACCGGTCGCTCGGCAAAGCGTTTTCATGCCATCGACACATGCAGCGGCCTCTCGAAGTGCACCAAGGAGATTAACGGCTTGACCAAAGCCCAGGCAATGGAGAAAAAACGCACACCGTGCGACATCTGCTTCAAGGTACACAAGAAATGACGACGTTGCCTACTTTCAGCACGTGCAATGAACTTATGGAACTCATTGCGCGCTTGGGTTTTCTGCCTTTGCTCAACAGCCCGGTACCGGGATTTTCGGCCGAGGAGATGGCCGACTATGAGTGCCGCTACCATATTCTGCCCGGCGGCGGCTGGGAGTGGCCGTTATGGAAATGGAAAGGTCCGGCGGTGACCGAAGGCGATTGCGTGTACGGTAAGTTTTTTGAGAAGAAAGCCGGCTTTGTCTCGCGCGAGTGGTGGCCGCATTTTCGAAACTATAGGCGCTCGTGCCATCCTCGGCCGGTGGAGGGCTCGGTAGAGGAGGCGATTCTCGAGACCCTGCGCGTGAACGGTTCGATGATTACCCGCGAATTACGCGCTGCATGCGGCTTCAACGGCCCGAAGATGCGCAGCCGCTTCGACGGCTATGTCACGCGTTTGCAGATGGGATGCCGGGTTGTCACCGAGGATTTTGTTTATCCGCGCGACCGCCACAACAACCCCTATGGCTGGGGATGGTCGCTATTGACTACCCCTGAAGCCCTTTTCCCCGACGACGATGACATTGGCTTGCCTTCACCGGAAGAATCGTTGCAGTTGATGCTGGAGCATCTGCGCGAAATCCTTCCGCATGCCACCGAAGCCCAGTTGATGAAAATGCTGGGTTAATCCTGTTCAGGTTGCCACACAAAGAGGCCTTCGGCCCGCGCCAGTGCTGTGATAAGCGCCAGCAGACGGCCGTCAGGGTTGTAGACTGTCATGTATGTGTCGTCGCCTAATGTGAGCAAAGTGTGCGCCTTTGGCAGCAAGATGAGCAATCGTGCGGGTGCGGTGAAACACTCGCCGACCCATTTAGTCAGCGTTTCAGGTGACGGATTGAACGTTGTTGTTCCGTTGTCGCATGTCACTTCGAAGTCTTCGTAGCAGTTGAGTTTCACCAGGATATTGGCCAGCCGTTGAGCGAGATTCATTTTATGAATCAGATAGTTCTCAAGCTTGAAGTACTGCCCGTTGTCGCCCTCGGGCACGCGTTGCGGCAGCGAGTCGACCACCCAATACGGCATTTCCAGATACTGTTCAATCACGTTGTCCATCTTTTCCTAACATGTATATTAAAGGTGTATCAAGGCGTTCAGCCCAGAACGTCTCTTTGTGGTCATGGCCGGGGAAGAACTCAAAGCGGTAGTGGTCGCTGTTCCAACCATGCTTGGCAAAGAGTTGGTCGAGGCGTTTCTGATGTGGGCCGTATTCGGCGTCGAAGCCTTTCGTGCCGTGATCCATATAAATTTTATGTCCGTCGGCCGGTGGTAGGTTGTTGTCCACATAATGTGTGAAAGCCTCTGCCCAAAAATCGCTTTTCGACCCGGTGCTCCACAGCCACAGTGTCGAATGGGTCGACATGCAGATGGCGCCGCCGAACACCTGCGGGTACTCGCAGATGGCATAAAGCGAAATCAAGCCGCCCATGCTTGAGCCGGCGATGAAGGTGTGCTCGGGGCCGGTGAGCGGCCGGTATTGCTTTTCGACGAAGGGCTTGACCTCGGTGACAAGGAATTTCAGATACTCATCGCCGTGGTATTGTGCGCTGTCGACCTCGGCGGCCAATTTCGGCGGCAGGTAGCGTCGGCACTTGTCGGGGAAGTATTCGTATAAGCGGTCGTCGGTGTTGTCGACGGCCACGATGATGAAACGGTGCGTTTTGCCCTGGGCAATCAACCGTCCAGCCGTTTCGTCGGCCTGCCATTCCTGTCCGTTCCAGGTTGCGAGCGAGTCGAAGAGCATCTGTCCGTCGTGCATGTAGAGCACGTCGACGGAGTCGCCGCGCCGATAACCCGCAGGCAGCCATACTGCCACGTCGCGTGATGAAACATACCGTGATTTGAAGCCCGGGTAGCGGTCCAGCCGGCCGCTGCTCACCTGCGACACCTTGTGCTCGGGCTGGTGGCACCACCACCAAATCCCGGTTCCTGCCGCCAACAACACCAGAACCGCCACCAGCCACTTGTATCTCTTCTTCACCTTCATGCCCGCAAAGTTACAAAAATTCTCACGCACAGCCAAATTTTTTACGAGACTGCGTCTCGCACTACAATGACATGTCGCACGGGTTGCATATGGCGCTTGCCAGACGGTTTAACTCCATACATTGCTCGCGTGTTATTTTTCTTTTTTCATTATGGTGCTCCCAAGGAGACACCAGAAGCAGATGTCCATTGGCACAAGCATCAAACTGCCGCCCTGCTGGTTTCTGCATTGGCGAGAATCCATTTTCTAAAAGTATGATTAAAGGGAAACCCGCTTCGAAGGCTCGCTTCATAATTAATCTCTCTCCAGGGCTTATACAAGGTGAAACGAGTACTACACCATTGCGAGCCAGAGAAAGATATTGTCGACAAGCCTTATCGATGTCATCGTCCATCATACGGCGAGAGCATTGTACCGCTTTTTTGTCAGGGTGACTGAGCAGGAGATGATTGCCCATGACGCTTACAGGAGTGCCGTCTATGATAATACCACGTCGTACAGTGAACCATTCCGGGTGGTTGCGTTTGATCCATAGTCGCCGCGGGTTATCGAGCAAGTAATTAGCCCATCGTTTCATTTGTCCCTTTGTAATGAGTATTTTGTCGTTGTATCCCATTTCCCACAGGGAACTGGTTTCATGTGTTAATTCGTGATAAGCGGCGCTGGTTTTAGCTTTGAAACGGCTCAGTAGGTGGCCAAAATGACGTGGCAGGCTTTCGGTAACGAAAATAATGCCATGTATATGGTCAGGCATAAGTTGAAATGCAATGTTCTTAACAAGCGGTTGTTCAATAGCAATTCTTGACCACCAGTCAAGTACAATCAATCCCAATTCACTTGGTTCAATCCATGGCATGGCGTGGCTTGAATCCGAATTTCTCAAGGTGCCGAATAATGGTCGTCGCCCGTTTGTGCACATTGTCACCATATAAGCGCATCGCCCGGCATAGTCATGTCCCTCCTTGCGGCGGTTCATAGCCGGCTTCACCTTCGCCGTCGGTTGTTTCTTGAACCACTCTTTTCGGTCTTCTTTTCTTCCAACCATGCTACAAAGGTACAACTATTCTCTGAAAGAGCAAAAAAGTGTGACATGTAGTTGTAGTGCGAGACGGAGTCTCGTAAAAGTCTCGTAAAAGAGAATAACGGCCGCCCGGGGTGGGGCGGCCGTTATTGTTGAGGGATGGTTGTCGCTTAGTTGGCAAGGCGTTTTTCGAGACGCTCGCGGATGGCAGCGATGAAGTCGGCAGAGTTGACTGCCTTGGGCTCGATGCCTTCCATGAGGTTCACGAGGTCCTTGGTGCAGATGCCCTCGTTGAGGGTGTCGAAGCAAGCTGCTTCGAGCTGGTCGCCGAAGTTCTGCAGAGCCTGGTTGCCGTCCTTTTCACCTCTCTTGCGGAGTGCGCCGCTCCAAGCGAAGATGGTGGCCATGGGGTTGGTCGAAGTCTCTTCGCCCTTGAGGTATTTGTAATAGTGACGTGTAACGGTTCCGTGAGCTGCCTCATACTCGTAGTTGCCGTCGGGCGAAACGAGCACCGAGGTCATCATTGCCAGTGAACCGAAAGCAGTCGACACCATGTCGCTCATCACGTCGCCGTCGTAGTTCTTGCAAGCCCAGATGAAGCCGCCCTTCGAGCGGATTACGCGAGCCACAGCGTCGTCGATGAGGGTGTAGAAATACTCCAGACCGCGTTTTTCGAACTCGTCCTTGTACTCCTGGAACACTTCCTCGAAAATAACGCGGAACTGTGCGTCGTATTTCTTCGAGATGGTGTCCTTTGTTGAGAACCAGATGCTCTCGTTGCGGTCGAGGGCGAACTTGAAGCACGAGTGTGCGAACGAGCGGATCGACTTGTCGACGTTGTGCATGCCTTGGAGCACGCCGCCGCCCTTGAAGTTGTGGATTACAACTTCCTCATGCTTGCCGCTTTCACCGTCGAACACGAGCTTGGCAGTACCGGGCTCGTCGACGCGCAGCTCAACGCTCTTGTACACGTCGCCGTAGGCGTGACGGGCGATGGTGATGGGTTTCTCCCAGTTTTTCACCGCGGGCTTGATGCTCGGGATGGTGATGGGCGTACGGAACACTGTACCGTCGAGAATCGAACGGATGGTGCCGTTGGGCGACTTCCACATCTCGTGGAGGTTGTACTCAGTCATGCGGCTGGCGTTGGGGGTGATGGTAGCGCATTTCACTGCCACACCGTATTTCTTAGTAGCCTCAGCCGAGTCGATGGTGATTTGGTCGCGGCTCTCGTCACGTTTCACCAGGCCCAGGTCGTAGTATTCAGTTTTGAGGTCGACAAACGGGAGAATCAGTTCATCCTTGATCATCTTCCACAAAATACGTGTCATCTCGTCGCCGTCCATCTCGACGATGGGCGTTGTCATTTTGATTTTTTCCATTGTTACGGTTTTTGTTTGTTATTTTTTGTTTTTGTAGTAGTTCATGAGGCAGCCGTCGGCCAGAATCTGGCGCTCGTCGGCGGTGAGGTTGGTAAACAGCAGGTGGATGTCCTTCACACCGTTCTTGGTGATCACCTTGGCGTCGATTTCCTCGCCGCCCTCAAGGATGGCCTTGCGGATACCCGGGATGAACACCTTGTCGCCCGGCTCGTAGGGGAACTCGGTTCCGGCAGCGATGGTGAAGGGAACAATACCCCAGTTGATACAGTTGGAACGGTAGCGCTTGGTGGCGTACTCGTAGCAGATGTTGGCGTCGCCGCCGAGCACCTTCTGACAAGAAGCGGCCTGCTCGCGTGCCGAGCCGTCGCCGGGACGGTTGGCGAATACGCATGAGCCGAACGAGGTGTTCTCAGCGCTGGCGCCTACCTGCTTGAGTGCGTCGGCCACATTTGCCGAGCACTTGCCCTCACGACGGTCGAGGTCTTCCTGCTGGATTCTCTTGCTCAGGCCTACGTACTCAGGCACGCGGCGCGAGAGAGCGAACTCGGAGAGTTTCAGCGGGTTGGAGCGGTAGCTCGAGGTCTCTCCCGAGGGGATAAGCTCGTCGGTGGTGGTCACGGGGTCGTGAATTACGGCTGCGAGTTCGAGAAGCATGTTCTCCTGCATGGGATACATCTTGGGCCAGTCCTTGATGTTGGGACCGTACTTAAGCGGCTGCTGCTCGTCTTCTTTTCCGAAGCCGTAGTATACGCGGCGCTCATAGATGCGTCCGTCGAAGTCGTAACGTTTGTGGTCGTCGGTGAAGTCGACATCGGTAGCGGCGGTGATCACACCTCCGTTGGCAGCTGTGGCGGCAATCGAGCGTGCGTCCATCAGGCACACGAGCGAGAGCTGACCCTGACCGGGTTTCGAACCTTCGCGGTTGGGGAAGTTACGTGTGGTGTGGCGAATCGACAGACCGTTGTTGGCGGGCACGTCGCCTGCACCGAAGCACGGGCCGCAGAATGCGGGTTTGATGACAACACCAGCCTCGAGGAGTTCCTCGGCGATGCCGTTGCGAGTGGTCGACAGGTATACCGGGGTCGACTGCGGATAAGCCGACATGGTGAAGTAGTCGTTGCCGATGGTCTGGTCTTTCAGAATCGAAGCAGCGGCAGCGAGGTTGTCATAGGTACCGCCCGAGCAACCGGCGATGATACCCTGGTCGGCGTAGACCTTTCCGTCACGCACCTTGTCCACCAGATGAACGTCCACCTTGTCGCCGAATTTCTTCTGAGCGTCCTCCTCGATTTTGCGCAGAATCTCTTCGGGGTTCTGCTGCAGTTCGTGGATGGTGTAAGCGTTTGAGGGGTGGAAGGGCAGGGCGATCATCGACTCCTGTTGTGAGAGGTCGATGCGAATCATCGAGTCGTAGTAAGCGACCTCGCCGGGAGCGAGAACGCGGAAGTCTTCCGGACGATTGTGTATTTCGTAGTGGTGTTTAACCTCGTCGTCGGTGATCCAGATCGAGCTCAGGCAGGTGGTCTCGGTGGTCATGATGTCGATACCGTTACGGAAGTCGATGGGCAGGTTTTTCACGCCAGGACCAGCGAACTCAAGCACCTTGTTCTTTACACAACCGCTCTCGAATGTGGCTTTCACGAGCGAGATAGCGACGTCGTGGGGACCTACACCCTTCTTGGGAGCGCCTTCAAGCCATACGAGCACAACCTCGGGAGCGTTGATGTCCCAGGTATTCTTCAGCAGCTGCTTCACGAGCTCGCCGCCGCCTTCGCCTACGCCCATGTTACCGAGCGAGCCGTAGCGAGTGTGGCTGTCGGAACCGAGAATCATGTTACCGCACTTGACCATTGCCTCGCGCACATACTGGTGGATGACGGCCTGGTTGGCGGGTACATAGATACCACCGTACTTCTTTGCAGCCGAGAGGCCGAAGACGTGGTCGTCCTCGTTGATAGTGCCGCCCACGGCGCACAGCGAGTTGTGGCAGTTGGTCATGGCATAGGGCAGCGGGAATTTCTCAAGACCGCTGGCGCGTGCCGTTTGGATGATACCCACGTAGGTGATGTCGTGAGATGCCATGGCATCGAAGCGGATGCGCATCTTCTTGCCTTTTGAACCGTCGACGTCGTGCGAGCGCAGGATGCCGTAGGTGATTGTGTTCTCGCGAGCCTCATCGGGTGTGAGTTTCTGGGGCTCGGTTGTGATTTCAGAACCATTGAGGAGGTAAACTCCATGATTGATTAGTTCTACCATAAGAAAGTTGTTTTAGTAATTTAGATAAATTATGTTAATAATGTGTCGATGAATATGGTGAGCGACAACATGTCGGCGCTGCCGCCCGGTGAAATGTTACGCTCGATGAAACGGCGGTTCATCTGCTCGATGGTGTCGAGGCAGAAGTGGTACAGAGCCTCGCGGGCTTCATGCTTAACCCATGCGGCGGTTTCGGCATCGCCGCGGTGGTAGACGTTGGTGTCGTCGAGCGTGGTCATAATCAGTAGTAATGTCTTGTGGTTGCGGAACGGGTCGTTACGCAGTCGCTGGTAGTACGGAAGCCAAAGGTCGAAGAGCATGGGGTAGCCCTCGAGAGCGGTGGCCAGCGCGCCTTTCACGTTGTAGCGCTGTGTGACAGCCGCGCCGTGGGTGCCGCTAGCGACGGCGATTCCCGCTGCCAGTGTGCAGATGCTTTTCTGCAGATTGAACAGGTCGCGCATGGCGGCAGCGGCGGTCAAGCCAAGTGCAAACAACGCGCCTCGGTGTGTGTTCACTCCTCCGGTTGCCGCGAGCATGTCACGCTCGGCCTCGATGCCTGCCTGCTGTATAGCCGCCGCATTGTCGCACAAGGCGATTTTTGCGAAATGCGGTTCCAGCGCTGCGATGGCTTTACGCATCAGTTCATAGTCCATGTCGCTATGCGAGCCGTTGTCGTGGCGGTCAACGAGCCCGGGTTTGGGCGTTGTGTCGAGTTCCACTCTCAAGGCGTGCGAGGCGAGGTGGGCGATGAGGTAGGGCAGGGTAGAGGTGGGAATCCACGGGCGCGCCTGCGAGAGATGTCCGTTCTCGATGGCGTTCCTCTCGTTGGTGGCGCTCACTGAGCGGCCGCTGAGTTTCAGCCGTGTGATTTCGCGCACATTGCTCAGACATTCTTTCATCAGCCTGTTGTATGCCAGAGTGAGTTTGTCGCTGTCCTCGCTGCCCACAAAACGGATGCTTGTGCCCAGGGTGGGAGCGATGTAACGGCGGAACAGGTCGAGGTCCAGACGCATCTGTGTCTCGCTGGCGTCGGTGAGGCTCTTTAAGAAATAGGTGGGGAACGTAGCCGCTGAGATGGCGTAGTCGCTTCCCTCGAGCACCATGACGTTGGGGAATCCGGCGCAACCGCGGCGAATCATCTCGAGACGCTCGCCGTAGCTGAACATCGACACGTCCTCTTTCACGGCGATGACGAACAGCCTTTCAACCTGGCGTGCGGCTTGGCGCACGAGGTAGCGGTGTCCCACGGTGAACGGGTTGGCGTTCATCACGATTGCGCCGTCGGGACGGTCGTTGTCGAGCTTTGGCAATTTATCGCTTTCGCGTTTCAGATATGCGAGATAATCTTTGATTGTCGTCGTTCCGGTTTCCATCAGCACTGCTTTCGGCGCTTCGGCCAGCAGTGTGAAGCTCATGCTCTCGAATACGCTCTTGTTCTCCGGTTTCGTATACACCTTAATGTTGCGGTATCCGCGCTCGGTGGCCACACTGATGAGATGCGAGACAAGACGGCCTGAGAGGTTCTCGTCTCGGTACGACGGGTCGACGGCCACACATTTGATGATGTTGGCGCTCAGTCCTCCTCCGGCAAGCATCTCGTCGCTACCCACGGCGAACACACCGGCGTAGTAGTCGGTGTCGTCAAGGCGCAGGTCGTTGGCGGCCAGAAAGCGCTCGACCAGTGCCCGCTGCCGCGGCAGCGTGAGGTGCATTGTGCGGATTTCAAACTCGTTGTACATACTCGTTGACCATTTGAGCGATACGTTGTTGCAACTCTTCGGTGCTGTGAGTGTGGTTGCGCATGCAGTAGCGCGCCTCGTTGCCGCAGATGATACACCGCCTGGGTTCGAGGCCAATCTCCTCCCGTGTCACGGGAGTGCCGTCGCGACGAATCACATCGAGGTCGAACAGCCGTCCCAACGGATGTGTCTCCTCGATGCGGCACACGGCGGCTTTGGCCTCTCTCAGGGGTGTGTGCAGCAGGATATAGGCTTCGAAGCCGGTCTCCAGGTCGCATTGCTCCAGTTTGGCGACTTTGTCGCCGAAAGTGTCGTTGACAGCCTGGACTGCGGCTCGTGCCACTGCCAGCGAAAGGTCATTACGCTTGACATTCCCCGGCATGACGACCGTGAGGCACACCAACGACAGGTCGGGATGCTTTTCGAGCAGTTCCCGCTTGTGTTGCCAGCGTCGGTCACGGCTTGCCAGCAGAAGGTCAAGCGTAATTTCCATTGTCGCTGTTTAAGCTTCGATGTTCTTGATGACGTCCATCACCGAACCGTCGCGGTTCATCACCACGCCAACCACCTTGTCGCCGAACGGCAGTTTGTCGGGAGTACCGATAACCTTCAGCGCGCGCTCGTGCAGTTGCTCGAGTGTGACAAGGTTCAAGCCGGCAGCTTTCAGGCGCTCGGCAATCTCAGGACGTGCGGGATTCACAGCGATGCCGTATTCGGTAACGACTACGTCGACAGTCGAACCCGGGGTGATGAGAGTAGTCACTTCGTCGACTACGCAGGGGATGCGTCCTCTCAGCAACGGGCACACGATAATCGACAGAGCCGAGTCGGCTGCGGTGTCGGGGTGACCGCCGATGGCGCCACGGATGATACCGTCGCTACCCACGAGCACGTTGACGTTGAAGTTGGTGTCGACCTCAAGTGCCGACAGAATCACGATGTCGAGGTAGTGAGTGGCCGAGCCGGGCTCGTCGGCGCTGGCGTATTCGTTGGCCGACACTTCCTTGTGCATCGGGTCGTTCTTCAGCGACTCAGCGGCAACCTTGTCGAACGACTGGACGTCGATAAGACGCTCAATGAGGCCTTCCTCGTGCATCTTCACCATGTGGGCCGTGATGCCGCCCAGAGCGAACGAGGCAGTGATGCCCTGCTCAATCATGCTCTCGCGGATATATTTCACAGCGGCGAGCGAAGCACCGCCCGAGCCGGTCTGGATTGAGAATCCCTGCTTGAAATAACCGCTGTTGATGATCACCTTTGCTGCCTGCTTGGCGAGGAGGATATCACGCGGGTTCTTGGTGTCGCGGATGGCACCCGAAGCAATCTTCGAGCTGTCGCCCACGCTGTCGACCTCAACGACGAAGTCAACATCGTGCTCCGAGATGGAGTTGGGGGTGTTGGGATAAGCCACCAGGTCGTCGGTGAGGATGACAACCTTGTCGGCATAGCGGGCGTCGGGGAGGGCATAGCCCAGCGAGCCGCAGATGCTCTTGGCGTTTTCCGAGCGTGAGTAACCGCAGGCGTTGCCCAGCGGGTCGCAAGACGATGCGCCCAGGAATGCCACGTCGATGTGGAGGTCGCCGTTGGCGATGGCCGAGCCGCGTCCGCCGTGTGAGCGGAACACCACGGGCTTGTCCATCAGACCGCGGGAAATCTCGTCGGCGAGTTCACCGCGCAGACCGCTGGTGCTGATTTCGGTGATTACACCGTTCTTGATGTGCTCGATAAGCGGCTTGTGAACGTCCTGCAGACTCGATGCGGCCAGCGACAGGTTCTTGAAACCCATCTCGGCCAGCTTGTCGACTACCATGTTCACCACCTTGTCGCCACCGCGGAAGTGGTGGTGGAACGAGATGGTCATGCCGTCTTTGAGTCCGCTACGTTTGATGGCCTCTTCGAGGGTCACCACTTTCTCACACTGTTTTTGGAATTCCAGGCGCGGGGTGATGTTCTTTGCGCCGGTACCCTTATATGTCTCCTTGCCTAAGTTGGCTGCGGCTTTCTCGACGAGGGCCGCTCTTTCTTTGATGCTGCTCATTGGATGTCCTCCTTTCTTAATACACCGGAAGCGACCGCCAGGTCGATGGTGCGTTGTGCACGTATTACAACAGGACGGTCAACCATCTTACCGTTGACGGCGATTACGCCCGAACCTTTCTTCTCGGCCTCCTTGATGGCGGCGATGATGGTGAGTGCCTTGTCGATATCTTTCTGCTTGGGTGCGAACACCTCGTTGATAATCTCTATTTGACGTGGGTTGATGATCGACTTGCCGTCGAAACCGAGGCTCTTGATCAACTCAACCTCTTTGCGGAAGGTCTCCATGTCGTTGAGGTTGGAGTACACGGTGTCGAGGGCGTCGATGCCGGCGGCGCGTGCGGCCACGACGATGGTCTGGCGGGCCAGCAGCAGTTCGTTGCCTTCGGGTGTGCGTTGCGTCTTCAGGTTGGCGCAATAGTCCTCAGCTCCCAGAGCGATACCCATCATGCGCTTCGAGGCGATGGCGATGTCGTAAGCGTTGACAACACCGAGAGTGCTCTCGATGGCGGCCATGATTTGGGTGCGGCCCAGACAACCGATTTCTTTCTCCACTTTCTCAATCTCGCGTTCCACCTCACGCACTTCCTCGGCGGTCTCGGTCTTCGGCATACGGATTACGTCGACGCCGGCTTTGACAACGGCCTCGATATCCTTCTTGCCGAACGGGGTGTTCAACGGGTTGATGCGAACCACCATTTCGGTGTTTCCGTAGTCGATAGTCTTCAGGGCGTTGTACACGAGCAGACGAGCGGTGTCTTTCTCAGCCATCGTCACCGAGTCTTCCAGGTCGAGCATGATTGAGTCGGGACCGTAGATGAAGGCGTCGGCCATCATACCGGGATTGTTGCCCGGCACAAACATCATAGTTCTTCTTAGTCTTTGCATAACTCAAATAGGTTTTTTAGTCTTTCCACACATCTTTGCCGGTTGCCCTGACGGCGGCGGCAGTGACACGCGCGCGAATCGTGCAGTCGAGCGCACCCTTATCGGTGGCGCGTACCTGTGCGTCGTGGATGTCCAGTCCCTCCAGAGTTTCCGTAATCACTTGTTTGATTTGCCTGCCGAACTGGTAGGCCACAGAGCTTTGCAGCACAATGTGCAGGCCCTTCTCTTCCGATGGTGCGATTTGTACCAGGATGTCGCCCGATTCCAGCGTTCCGGCAATCGCTTCATTCAGTTTCATCAGCTTAATAATTAATTTTTTAAAAAGTTTAATGTTATTGGTTCTGAAAGTATGTTCCAGTGGTGTAGTTTTGTAAGTTGGTCGAAGTGAGGTAACTCGCTGACTATAAAAATTTTATAGTGCAGAATCGAGTTTACTCGACTATGCAACCGCCACAAAGATACAAAAAAATCGGAAATACAAGGTTTTTACTATTAAATTTTACGAAAAATTTACTTTTTTCACTCAATGGCCAAATTCTCGTAATCCCTCTAACCATCGCAGTTTGCTGCATGTCGGAGGTGTTATGATTTGACGCAAAATCGCCCCTTGTAGTTCTTTTTTGTAGCCTTTGTTCGGCAAATGGCTACGTTTTGCAATGTATATGTATATAAAGTTCTTGTAGTCAACAAAATAGGCTGCATAAAAACAAACCCTGTCCTCGGGTTGAGGACAGGGTGAAAAGTTGTTGATGGCAAACGTTATTTCAGAGTCACGGCCTCTAAAATCTCGTTGAGATTCTTCAACAGGGCTTCCTTCAGTTCCTCTGGCTCCATTTTGTTGGAACCGGCCAACAGTGTAACCTCGAACGCTTTGTCGTCACAGGGTGTCGCGGCCGTCATTTTCTGTGAGCCGTTATTGTCTATGAAGAATACCGAATAAGTCACGTCGCCTATTGTGATGTCGTCGAGGGCCTCGTAGCCATCTTCAAGGCGTGACCTCTTGAAACCTTCGATGTCGTTGTATGACAAATTGGGGCTGGCGGTGGTATAAGGAGACTCGTTGTAGCCAATGGCACAAGATCGGCCAACCATGCGCGAGCGGGCGGTCCAACCTTCAGGCACCTGGATGGTGTATTTGTCGCAGGTGAGCTCCGTCTGGTCCTCGATTCTCACTTGCGGCTGCTCGTCCTGGGCCTGGGCGGTGCTGAAAGTCATTGACGCCAACGCCGCCAATGCAATGCTGTAGAATGCTTTTCTCATTGTCGTATCCTTTGAAATTAGTAATAAAATGTGTTTATACGGCCGCAAAGATAATGTGTGCCGCCGAATTATCAAAATTTTAAGCCGGAAATGCGATATGAGCCATCGCCATGCGTGCCGACGGACGCTTCTTCGAGGTGTCGCTCTCACAAGCCTTCCTTGAATACGGCTTGTGACAGGACTATGGCACAGGGCGCGAAACTCGCGTAAGTAAGTCGAGCGCAGAAAGGGGAGATTGCTCACACCTCTGCCGAGGCTTGCGACACCCCCGAGGCAACAGCGGCGACATCGGCAGAACGAAACTATTTACTTTGGCGTTGATGTCCTCATTGCTAGTGCGATTGCCTCTCCGACCAAAGCTCAACAAAAAAACCGGATGAGCTGTCGCTCATCCAGTTCCGTGGATTTTGCGGAAAGACAGGGATTCTTTCTCCGCTGCGCTACGAAAGCGACCAAGGTCGATTACGAACCCTGGGTTCTCATTCCTTCGCTGACGGAAAAATAATAAGAGGCACCACAAGGGTACCTCTTATTATTTTGCGGAAAGACAGGGATTCACTTCGTGCATCCCTGGCGCCCCAGCGGGGGCGCTGCAAAATCCACATAACTGTCACTGACGTGCATCTTGTTTTTTTATTGGGCATACTCACTCAAGCAAGCTTGGTGACCATGCTCAACAAAAAAACCGGATGAGCTGTCGCTCATCCAGTTCCGTAGATTTTGCGGAAAGACAGGGATTCGAACCCTGGAACCGCGTAAGCGGTTAACGGTTTTCGAGACCGCCCCGTTCGACCACTCCGGCATCTTTCCAAAGGTCGATTTTTGCATTTGCGGCTGCAAAGGTAGTTACTTTTTTTGTACTGTGCAACTTTTTCGCTGATTATTTTTTTCGTGAGTTGAACGGTGATTGTCGGGAACGGTTTATATAATGGTTGAGCGACAACGTGTTACGATGGTTTACATTTTTTAAAGTATTCCGGCGTGGGAGAAAGGCTGGCGGTAGAAGTCGGCCTTGCGCTCAAGCGCCAATGGATAGGCGCGCGACGACGACGGCATACGCCAGAGGGTAAACGTATGGCGTCCCACTTGGCATAGCTTCGAGGTCCCGTTCTTCGGTGAGTCGACGCCGGCGAGTTGGGCCACCACGCCGGCGGCTTTCTCACCCGCAGTCACCACCTCGGTGATGGTGGGCCGCATGTCGAGCAGCCGCTCGAGGTCGACCGTTTCCACAATCTCAAGGAATTTGTCGCTGGCGTTGTTTTTGAGGCGACGCACGGCGCGGGCGGTGTCGTAGAGCGCGATGCCGCGTTCGGTGAGGAACCGTTGCAGGGCATCGAGGTCGAAGCGGCGCTCGTTTTCGCGCCAGAAATGGTTCTTGTCGCCGTAAAAGAGCAGGCCCTGGATGCGCCACATGTCGTTCGTGGGGTTCGGATAGTAGAACTCCATGGCCCAGCGAACGGGCTGCGGCGGGAATGTGCCGAGCATAAGCACCTTTGCCTCAGGCGGCAGGAACGGCTCGAAAGGATGGTATTCAATAGCTGGTGTCATAATCTTTTTCTGAAATTTTGTGCAAAGTTAAATAAAAATACTTAAATTTGCACAATCCAAATGAACATTAACCAAATAAACCACAAGCAATATGAAACTTAACTATTTGTTTTTCAGTCTGCTGGCCGTGATTTTCATGACCAGCTGCAACAC
>JBGUHM010000074.1:0-5543 GCA_045112115.1 Sodaliphilus sp.
ATCAGCCGCCTGAAAAATATCGCATTCTCAGGCGGTTGATTTGCAAAGAGGGTGAGCCATAACTGAATTATGACACACCCTCGTCAAAAAATGTATGAATTGATACGCCTTAATGTGGGTTATCTCATTCCGCCTTGCTGTTGGCCTTGACCTTGCGACTGGCCTCCGCTGGTGTCGCTGCCGCCGACAACGTCGTTGTTGTCGATGGTGGTCGCGGTCTTCTTCACCTGTGCATTCAGCGAACCGAAGCGGTAGCTGATGTTGATGCTGAACGAGCGGTTCACCCAGCTACTACGGTCAAAACCGGTGAAGTCACCCTGAACGGTGCGGGATTTGTAGCTGGCGTATTTGCCGCTGAACGGGTTCTGGGCGTTGATTGAGATCGTCAGACGGTCTTCCTTGAGGAACGAGCGTTGGAGGCCCAAGTTGTAGAAGCCCATGCCGTTGCTTTTGACATACAGACCTTCTGCGCCGCCGCCGAAGTAACCGCCGCCGACCGTGAGACGCAGTTTCCACGGCAGCTGTTGCGTGAGATGAGCGTAGACGAACTCACCCCAACCGCTGTTCTTCAGGTTCAAGTCGCGGCTCTTCAGTCGGCTGTAGGTGACATTTCCGTTGAACATCAGGCTGGTTTTTGCGTGAATCTGCCATTGGAAAAATCCACTGAGGCCAAACGAGTTCTCACTCAGCGTGTTCCTATAAGTTGACACTTCTTTGCCGTCTTCGATAAACTGCACGCCTGTGATGCTGTTGTTGGAGAAGTCGTAGCTTGGCGAGACATTGAACGTGAATTTCGGTCCGATGTGCATGTAAGTCAGGCTCAGGCTGTAGTTGCGTGCGCTCGACAGGTGCGGGTCGCCGTAGGAGCGAGTCTCGGCCGTCTCGTTCACCGCGGGGTTGAGGAAGGAGATACCGGGTCGGGCGATACGCGTGGCGAAGGCGAACTTCAACGAGTTGGCCCAGTCGAACTGGTAGTTGACGCTTGCGCTGGGCACCCAGTCGCTCAGGTTGGTGTGGTAATCGGCCTGGTCGCCGAGCGGGAACGATGCACTCAGGCGGCTGAACTCGTAACGCAGTCCGGCGCGTGCGGTCCATTTGTCATAGCTGTAGGTGTAGCTCAGATAGGCGGCGGCAACCTGCGTGACGTGGTTCAGACGGTTGAACGTGCTCATGGTTTCGATTCGCGCGTTGTTGGCGAGAAAAACCTGCCAAGTGCGCGATCGGTTGCTGCGGTGGATGTACTTCAATCCCGTTTCAATCTTGTTGTGTACGGCAAAGGGACGGGCCCAGTCGAACTGCAGCGTGTGTTCCACGAAGTTCTCACGGTTGTTGCGGTTCATAGCATCGTAGCCAGGTGCGAAGTTCACCATGTCGCTGTAGCTGTTGAAGCTCTCCTGGGTGTTGCGGGTTGTGCTCAGCAAGTAGCTCAGCGTGAGTGTCTCATCCTTGCGGTGGGTCTTGTGCTGGTAGTCGAACCGGCCGTTGAAACTGAAGAAACCGTAGTCGGGCATCTTGAAGTTGCTGTTGTAGCCGTAAATCAAATCGCCAGCGCCGTTGAGCATGCGTGTTCTGGTCAAGCCGTCAAGGCCGAACCCGCCGTAGTGGCCACCGAAATTAAGCGTGAAGAGGTTCAGTGTGTCGGGCTCGTAGCTGGCCTCGATGTTGCCGAAGTGGATATTGCCGGTTCCGCGACTCTCCTGGTTGGAAATCAGCGAGTTGCCGCTGGTAATGTAGTTGTGTTCGCTGTCGCTGAACGAGTGTTGACGGTGGCGGTTGGCATGGAACATGCCGTAGTTCACCGAGGTGATGAATTTGCCGTACTGTCCCGTCAGGTAGCCGTTTAGGTTGAAGTCGCCGTAGTTGTCGACCATAGTGCCAACGGAACCGGTGACACCCTTCACCGTAGAGGCCTCCATCATCACTATGTTCAGGATGGCGCCCACGCCCTCGGCATCGTACTTCGCTCCAGGCTCGGTAATAACCTCGATTTTCTTGATCATGCTCGCCGGGATGGCCTTCAGCACCTCTTTGGGGTTGGCGCTGAGCATGGCGTCGGGGTGGCCATTCTTATAGATTTTGAAACTCGTGCCGCCCTTGACGCGGATGTTGTCCTGTCCGTCGACGCTCACCAGCGGAACCTTGCGCAGCATGTCCATCACGGTTTTGGACTTGCTGTCGCCGTCGGACTGTACGTCGTACGACAGACGGTCGATCTCGTTCTTCACCAGCACCTTCTGGCTTGTGACCGTCACGGCTTGCAGCACGTTCTCGGCTGTGGGGAGAACGATGGTGCCCAAGTCGGCCACCGGAGTGATGGCGCTCACGGAGAACGAGCGAGCCTGCTCCACTTTGCCCACGGCCGTCACACTGAGAATATAACTTCCGTCGACTAAGGCCTGCTCGAACGTGCCGTCGAGTTCGGTCACGTTCATGGCGATAATCTTTGTAGTGTCGGATGCCAGAACGATTTTTACTGTTGCGAAGGGCTCTCCCTGTCCCTCCTGGTCGTTGACGGTGCATTTCACCTTATACTGTGCCGCCGCTGAGAGGGCGCACAACAGCATAAGCATTACAGCCGCCACGCGGCTTGTCATTGTTGCGATTGATTTCATTTGTTTTGTTTTATTCATTGCTGTAATTTTGCTGTTTCTGCTGATTAGACGCAACCACTCTTCTAAAAGTTTCAGAAATTCTGCTTTTTAACATTTGTTTGCAGTTGTCCCGCCGGCGCCTCGGAGCACTCGGAGCACTCCTAGACACCCGTTCCTCCCCCTGCTGTCCCGCCCTTCAAGTCAGGACTAAGCAGGGGTGTCGAAGTCAAATATGAGAACCGGTGGATGTTACTTCTCGGCTGGGGTCTTCTTGCGGCAGCGCAGGAAGGCAGCACCGATGGCCGCCAACGACAGGAGGAATATTGCGGCGATAGCAATCTTGGCCCAGGTGTCGGTCTTGGTGACCTCCTGCGGATGGAAGTCCATGACGATGGTGTGGTCGCCTGCCGGCAGTTGCATGGCTCGCAGCACATAGTTAACGCGTCCTATTTCGGCTTTCTTGTCGTCGATGGTTGCGTTCCATCCCCAGGGGAAATAGATTTCGCTGAACACGGCCAGACCGCCAGCAGCACTGTGTGACTTGAATTCCAACCTGTTAGGCGCATATTTCGTCTCATAGATGGTGTCGCCGTCCTGCTTGGGCTTGGCCTGTCCAAGAATCTTGCTGAACTTCTTGTCGGCCACGGCCGATGTCGCGGGATTGAATTTGTCGAGGAATTTCATCTCCTCATCGGCGGTGTTGACATAGGTGAGCGAGTCGACAAACCAAGCGTTGCCCAGTGCGGCGGGATTCGTTTGATGCACAATCTGTTGCCCACCTTGCCCGTCGTCGGCTGGCATGATGATGTGGCGCGAGTTGAGCATGTTGATTACTGCGATGTTGCCCTTTGAAAGCTGGCGCTCGAGCAGGTCGTTGTAACGCGTGAGCTTTGCGGCATGGTATCCTCCCACCGTCTTGTGGAAATAGCTCGAGCGCGGCGAGGTGAGGCCTGCGGCGTCGAACACGCGGTAGTTCAGCGTCTTGTCCTGTTTGATTTCCTGGTCGTAGCTTTCCTCGGTGAGAGCGAGGTCGGCAAGCGACTCGCCGTCCTCGAAGTCGTCGGCGTTGAGATAGTTCTTGTTCACGGCATACATGTCGACCAGCACCAGCAGCGCCAGCGCCAGTGTGCTGATAATGGCGCTTCTCTTGTTTGGCTTGAACAGGAAGATGCTCAGCGCGCCGAGACCCAGCACCAGGAACAGAACACCGCGCAGGGCGTCGGCACGAACCATGCTGTGACGCACCGATTTGATGGTACCCATGATTCCAGGAATCTGGTCTTTCACCTGTGCCAGCGCTTTCGACTCTTCGGCCGAGATGCCGCCCATTACTCCGGGCATCAAAGCGAGCACAAGGCAAATCAGCAGCGGCAAACCGAAGCTGACAGCCAGCGCCACCTTATTGTATTGCTTCTTGAAGAAGTCCTCCTGTGTGAACACCTCTTTGAGGGCGAGAATGCCCAGCAGAGGCATGGTGAGCTCGGCCACCACGAGGATGCTCGACACCGTCCGGAACTTGTTGTACATCGGGAAGTGGTCGATAAAGAAGTCGGTGAGCGGCATGAAGTTCTTGCCCCATGAGAGCATCACCGTGAGGATGGTCACCGCCAGCAACGCCCATTTCACCGGGCCCTTCACCACAAAGCAACCGAGCAGGAACAGCGCGAAGATGATGATGCCTATATACACCGGGCCGCTGGTGAACGGCTGGTCGCCGAAGTACTGCGGGACCTGCTGCAGGATATAACTCTCTTGCTGGTCGAGGTCCATGTCCTCGGCAGCCGAAGTCTCGCCCAGCCGCTTCTCGCTCGTGCCGCCCTTGGCGTTGGGCACCAGCAGCGTCGCGGTCTCGCCCACGCCGTAGCTCCATTGGGTGATGTATTCCTTCGACAGACCGCCGCCGGCGTCGCTCTCGGCCGCCTGCGGCTGGCCGTCCTGCTTCTCCGGCGTGAGTTCGCTGTGTCCGCCGCGCATTGTCTCTTTCGAGTATTTCTGCGTCAGGTAGATGTTTGGGGCGTTGGCAGCGACGGCGAGTCCGCCGGCCACCAGCAACGCCACGGTGGCAACCGCCCAGCGTCCGATTTGCTTCTCCATCAAGGCTTTGACGAGATAGCCAATCACCAGCGCCGCGATTATGAACGCCGAGTAATAGGTCATCTGGAAGTGGTTGCTCATGAGCTGCAACGCGCCGAACAGCGCCGCCAGCGCCGCGCCCGCGAGATACTTGCCGCGGTAAGCCAGCACCACTCCCGCAAGGGTGGGTGGAATATATGCCAGGGTGAACACCTTCCAGATGTGCCCCGCATGGATGATGATGAAGAAATAGCTGGAGAAGGCGTAGGCGATGGCACCCAGCAGCGCCAGATACCACTTGCAGTCGCACGCCAGCAGGAAGATGAAAAAGCCAAGCATCATCATGAACACGAGACTCACCGGCTGCGGGAATCCCAGAGTGTAGACCGTCTGAATCCATTTCAGCCATCCCGAACTCTCGTACGACGGACTGATTTGGAACGTGGGCATACCGCCGAACAGGGCGTCGGTCCACCACGACTTCTCACCGGTCTTGGCTTCGTACTGCGCTATTTCGTGGCTGTTGGCAACACCCTGCACCACGTCGTTCTGGTGCAAAATCATACCGTCGGTCACTTCGGGCATGAAATACATCCACGCAATCACGGCCATTGCTATCACACTGATGGCGCAGAAGAGCGCCTGCTTGATCCACGACTTGCTGTCGTTTTTCTTTATTTCGTCTTTTTTCATCTTTGAAATAGAGTTTTTTGTCGATTTGGGGCGGTAAAATTACAAACTTTTCCTTAATTTTGCGGTGTTTTAGTTGAATAATATAAATTTAAAGACAAAATGAAGAAGATTTCAATCGCTTTAATAGGCCTTGCAACGCTGGTTTTAAGCGGATGCGGCAACATTATGGGAAACGGCAACACCGGT
>JBGUHM010000075.1:0-2860 GCA_045112115.1 Sodaliphilus sp.
CTGGTTGATGAAGATGCAGGTGGTGTTGGTCTTGGAGATGGTGGAGGTGAGTTTGCGCAGGGCCTGCGACATGAGTCGCGCCTGCAGTCCCACCTTGTTGTCGCCCATGTCGCCCTCGATTTCGGCCTTGGGCGTGAGCGCTGCCACACTGTCCACCACGACGATGTCGACGGCCGACGAGCGGATGAGTTGGTCGGCTATTTCGAGTGCCTGCTCGCCGTTGTCGGGCTGAGCCACCCAGAGGTTGTTCACGTCAACACCGAGGCTCTCGGCGTAGAAGCGGTCGAAGGCGTGCTCGGCGTCGATGATGGCGGCGATGCCGCCGGCTTTCTGCGCCTCGGCGATTGCGTGTATTGCCAGCGTGGTCTTACCGCTGGACTCAGGGCCGAATATCTCGATGATGCGTCCGCGTGGATATCCACCCACGCCCAGCGCGTAGTTAAGCGCGATGGAGCCGGTGGGGATGACCTCGACGTTCTCGATTTTGTCGTCGCCGAGTTTGATGATTGAACCTCGTCCGAAACTCTTGTCGATTTTGTCCATGGCCACTTGCAGCGCCTTCAGTTTCTCGGCGCTGGGCTGCGGCTTCTGCTCCTGCTTTGGAGCAAACACAATCTGGTTGTTGTCGGTATTCTCGACGTTCTCAGTGTTGAAAAGTTGGTCGTTCATAATGCGTTTTTGTCGATTTTGTTATTAATTCCGCTGCAAAAGTACAACGCAGTAGCGGAAATAACTATTCCCACCACTGTTAAATAAAAACAAAACGCAGTTAAAAAAAACGCGGAATATGCGTGTGGAATTCACTACTTGCGGGAGTAGCGGGCGAGGGATTCGCGTAGCAGACGGGCCATCTGTTGGCGGAGCTCCTTGGGCTCGATGACCTCGACTGCCGGGCCGTGGGACAGTAGTCTCGCGCGCAGGTCGAAGGTGTTGCACATACGGTAGCTGAACAGCGAGAAACCATTGCCGAGTTCCTCACGCTGCGAGTGGTGCAGCGGCACGGCGCGGAAATAATTGGCCTGAGTGGCATCGACTTTGAGCACGATATCCATGGGAGCATCGGGCGAGGAGGTGATGCCGTAGCAGTCGCGGAAGAATTTCTGCGGCGAGAACAGCGGCGGCAGGTTGAACGGCTCGTCGACAATCTCGGGGGCTGTCATGCGGTCGAGGGCATAGGTCTTGATTTTGTCCTGAGCCACATTTCGGCCAATAAGATACCACACGCGCTGGAAAATCTTCACGAAATACGGTTCGACCACGTTGTTGTACGTGGGCGTGAGGCGCGTGTAAGAGCGATAGGTGAACTTCAGGCGGAGGCCCTCGCGCATTGCGTCGAGCACCACGGGCAGGTTGGTGCGAGCGCTGGGCACCTCGTCGATGACGATACGCTCTGCCAGGTCGCGCGCCTCGTTTAGCATGCCGTTCACCGACACCGAGTCGATAATCCACTGCTGACGCAGGGAGTCGGTCTCGTTGTCGCAGCGCAACGAGTACTCATAGGTGGCGGGATCACACTCTATCGTGATACCCAGCACGTCTTCTATTCCTTGACGGTAGTTGTAGAACGTTCGGCGGGACAGTGGGCGGCGTTCGAAATCGGGGTTGGCCTCCCACATATCGCTCAGCTGCCGCAAGGTAAGAGGTCCCCGCTTCGACAGCACATCCACAAGCCATATATATTTATTCAGCAGTAAATTTGACATCCAATACCGGTTTATTGACCGCAAAGGTACGAAAAAGAAATGAGAAATGAACAGCGAATGGTACGAATTGTGGCGAATTACACGAATATTGTTGGGCTGCGCTTTGCACTTCGCGCACTTGGGAACACCCATCCGTAAAAATCCGTAAAATCCGTTGTTAATTTTTCTACGGAGCAAAGGAGTTTTCGGAGTTCTATAATTAAAAACATATAGGTCTCCAACCTAACGCGAAGCGCGTTTTATCAGCGCGAAGCGCTTTAAATTGCTTACAATGACAAATGCAAAAAGTCGAAGACTTTGCTATTTCGTTAACCCCAGATTGCAAGCGAAGCGATGCTATCTGGGGAAAAGATCACAAAAGGAATAACGTCGAAGACGTTACATCTCATCCGAAGCAACACATTGATGTGCAACGTCTTCGACGTTGACACCAACCGCTCTGCTTACCCCAGACAGTCTCGTTACCGCTCGCCAGTCTGGGGCTAAAGAGATATCATCGTCTTCGACGATTCTGACCACCCACTGTACCATGTACTACATCCTCCATATTACATATTACATATTACATCTTCCATCTTACATCTTACATCCCACATCCTACATCTTCCATGCGCGAAGCGCCAACATCTTACATTTTTTTGGTAAATTGCGGGAAAGTTTGTAATTTTGTCAGCGGATTATTGCAGTCCGCGTAACATCGTTGGAAAATAATATAAAAACAAATAATTATGAATACACGAATTTATTGTTTGCTGGTTGCGGTGATGTTGGCCGTCACTGCCAGTGCCTACGATTTTATGGTCGGTGGTTTGTGCTACAATTACAACAGCGACGGCACGTCGGTAACGGTTACATTTGAGAAGTCAGGTTCACCCCGTTACACTTCGCTTAGTGGCGATGTGGAGATACCCTCCAGCGTGACCTATAGTGGCAAGACATACTCCGTCACTTCCATCGGCAGCAAGGCATTCTATGGTTGCAGCGGTCTGACGAGCTTGACCATTCCCAACTCCGTCACTGAAATCGGCAGCTACGTGTTCTATAATTGCACCGGCCTGACGAGCGTGACGATTCCCAACTCCGTCACTGAAATCGGTATCGGTGCGTTCGATGGTACAGTCTGGTATGATAATCAGCCTAACGGACTGGTTTATGCT
>JBGUHM010000076.1:0-12699 GCA_045112115.1 Sodaliphilus sp.
CAATTTCAGCACCCCATTAAAAGAGTTTTACAAACATTTTTACTAACTTCGCATCATAATATGCACTTGCTTGTTGACTCTTTAAATTTTCGGTGTTTAACAAAAAAATTCAAAAAAAAAGGTGTTTTCACCTCTTAATTCAAAATAAATGTGTATCTTTGTAGGTTAAATAAGGAAAATAAACAAAAAAATAGGTACAACATAATGAAATTCAACATTCAAAGTAAGTTATTGCTTTCCCACCTTCAGGCGGTTAGCAAGGTTGTGGCATCAAAAAGCCCCATAACCATTTTAGAGAACTTCCTCTTTACCCTCGACGGAAGTGAGTTGATAATTACAGGTAGCGATCAGGAGACCACGCTCACCACCCATGTACCAGTGCAAGAGGTGGAAGGCAACGGCAAGTTTGCCGCCAATGTCAAGACCCTGCTGGAGCTACTGAAAGAGCTGCCCGACGTGGGCCTGACCATCACTGTGAATGATGCGAACGTGGAGATTGTCATTGATTATCAGAACGGTAAGTTCAACTTCATAGGCATCAACGGCAACGAGTTCCCGTCAAAGGCCCCGAGCGAGGAAACTCCCGTGGAGTTCACCCTGTCGGAAAAAACGATTATCGACGGCATTCAGCACAGCGTGTTCGCTGTAGGAACCGACACACTCCGTCCCGTGATGATGGGTATCTTCTGGGAAATCAAGCCCGACAAGATTATCTTCGTTGCCAGCGACTCCCACAAATTGGTGCGCTACACCCAGAACAACCTCTCGCTTGGTCTGGAGACGTCCTTCATCCTTCCGTCGAAGCCCGCCAACATCCTGGCCTCGATATTCGACCGCAGCGAAGACCCTGTGAAAGTCACCGTCGACAGCAAGAGTGTAACCTTCGAGAGTGCTAAATACACTCTGACCAGCCGTCTGGTGAATGGCACTTTCCCGAACTACAACTCTGTGATTCCCAGCGACAACGCATATGAGGTAACCATCGAGCGTGCATCATTCCTGGCCGCCATGAGACGCGTGAGCGTGTTCTCCAACTCTGCCGGTTTGATTCGTTTCGACCTCAAGCCCGACAGCATCCACCTGTCGTCGCAGGACATGGACTACAGTTCGAGCGCCGATGAGGATTTGACTTGCGAGTACAACGGATTGGAGATGACCATAGGATTCAACGACGACAACATCATCGACGTGCTATCGAGCATCGATGCCGAGAGTGTAACAGTAAAGCTTATGGATCCGGGTAGCGCCGGCATTTTCGTGCCTTCGGTACAGAAGGAAGGCGAAGACCTGCTTGTGCTGCTCATGCCGATGGTGGTGTAACCAGGTAAAGGTTTATCTATGCAACTGAATCTCAAACGTCCCATCATCTTCTTCGACCTGGAGACCACGGGGCTGAACATCACCAGCGACCGCATAGTCGAGATTTCGATTATCAAGGTCTATCCCGACGGTCACGAAGAAGAGAAGACCCGTCGCCTCAATCCCGGTATGCCCATACCAGCTGAGGCGACCGCCGTTCACCATATCACCGATGACGACGTTAAAAACGAGCCACATTTCAAGCAGATTGCCAAGAGTCTGGCGTCGATGTTCGAGAACTGCGACATAGCAGGCTTCAATAGCAACCGCTTCGACATCCCCATGCTCGACGAGGAATTCCGCAAGGCCGGTGTCGAGGTTGACTTCTCAAAGATGCGCTGCATCGATGTGCAGTCGATATTCCACAAGAAAGAGCCTCGCAATCTGGTTGCGGCCTACAAGTTCTATTGCGGCAAGGACCTTACCGACGCCCATAGTGCCAATGCCGACACCCGCGCCACGCTCGAGGTGCTCAAGGCACAGCTCGACAAATACGACGACCTGGAGAACGACGTCGAGAAACTCAGCGAGATTTCCCCGACGAGCCGTTATGTGGACCTCTCGGGTCGTATAGTGCGCAACGACAAGGGAGAGCCGATATTCAACTTCGGTCAGCACAAGGGAAAGACTGTGGAAAGTGTGCTACGCGACACTCCGCAATACCTCGACTGGATAGAGCGCAGCGATTTCACGGCCAACACGAAGGACGTGGTTCGCCGTATCTACATGCAGATGCGCCAGAAAGAAAGCGGCACCGCGATGCAACTCAAACTGTAAGTGTTAACAGAAAGGTCGACCCTCGTGGTGGACTATAAAATGGCAAATATGCTCAAAGGGAAACACATAGTAGTGGGAATCACGGGCGGAATCGCGGCTTACAAGAGCGCGATGCTCGTACGGCTGCTGGTGAAAGCCGGTGCCGAGGTGCAGGTAATCATGACCCCGAACGCCAAGGAATTCATCACGCCGGTGACGTTGTCGACATTGAGCGGCAAACCCGTCATCAGCGAGTTTTTCACCGCCAACACCGGACAGTGGAACTCGCATGTGGACCTCGGCCTATGGGCCGATGCCTTCGTTGTGGCGCCCGCCACGGCGTCCACGATTGGCAAGATGGCCAGCGGTGTTGCCGACAACATGCTTGTCACGTCCTATCTCTCGACCCGCGCGCAAGTGTTCATCGCACCGGCGATGGACCTTGACATGATGGCCCACCCCACCACAGTGCGAAACCTCGAGTTCCTTCGTTCGATAGGGAACCACATCATTGAGCCTGCCGAGGGCGAATTGGCCAGCCATCTCATGGGCAAAGGCCGCATGGAGGAGCCGGAGAACATAGTCAAAGTGCTCGAAGCTTATTTCGCCTCCTCTGCCGACCTTAAAGGAAAGAGAATACTTATCACGGCGGGACCCACATATGAGAAAATCGATCCGGTTCGTTTCATCGGCAATTATTCGTCGGGAAAAATGGGATTCGCGCTGGCAAAGGAATGTGCCGAACGTGGCGCCGAGGTCACACTTGTATCCGGCCCGGTGGCGCTACAAGTGTCCCACCCCTTGATCAACCGCATAGACGTGGAAAGCGCCATCGAAATGCGTGACGCCGTGGTCGCAGCATTCCCCGAGATTGACGCCGCCATCCTGTGCGCCGCGGTGGCCGACTACCACGTGGCCAACGCCAGCGACACAAAAATCAAGCGTGAGGAAGGTGAAATTCCTGTGATAAAACTTGAGAAGAACCCCGACATAGCTAAAGCTTTGGGAGAGATGAAGCGGCCAGGGCAGGTAACCGTAGGTTTCGCACTCGAAACCAATAACGAGAGCCACAATGCACAAGCCAAACTCAACCGCAAGAACCTCGATTTCATCGTGCTCAACTCGCTGCGCGACAAAGGTGCCGGCTTCCGTACCGACACCAACAAGGTGACCATCATCCACCGTGACGGCACCGTGGACGAGGGCTCGCTCAAACCCAAGAGCGAGGTGGCGCGCGACATCGTCGACGCTCTGGTTTCCGAACTGAACAAGAACCAAGACCAATGAAAAAATACAGATTATATATTAAGGTGTGGGTCGCCGCGGCGGTGTTAGCCTTGACGACATCTTTCTCGGCAAACGCCGAGGAACTCAACTGCAACGTGGAAATCAACGCTCAGAAAGTGGCCAACGCCAACAAGGAAGTGTTCAACACCCTCAAGGAGGCCATCTCAGAGTATATGAACACCACCCGTTGGACCGACGCGCAGTTCTACACCAACGAGAAAATCGAGTGCAAACTGTTTTTCACCATTGCCACCTACGACGAGAGCAGCGGCAAGATGGAGGGTGACCTCACCATCCAGTCGACGAGGCCTGTCTACAACAGCAGTTATACCACCACGCTCATCAACTTCAAGGACACGAAAATCGTGTTCAACTACCAAGAGAACGAACCGCTGGTGTTCAATGAGATGGAGATGCAGAGCAATCTCACCGCCATCCTAAACTTCTGGGCGTATATGATTATCGCCATTGATTTCGACTCGTTTGCGCTTCAGGGCGGCGACCCCTATTATGAGAAAGCAGCCAACGTTGTTCGTCTGGCACAGAGCAGCGGCGAGACGGGTTGGAAAACGTTTGAGGACGACCGCAACCGCAGCGCGGTGCTGAACGCCTACACCGACAAATCGACCAGCGACATACGCACACTGCTCTACAACTACCATCGTCTGGGTCTCGACCAAATGGTCACCAGCGTGGACAAGGGCCGTCAGGTGGTCACACAGGAACTGACCGTGACACTGAAGAAAGTGTACGACGCTCAACCTATGAGCGTGTGTCTGGCAATGTTCAAGGATGCCAAACTCGATGAAATCGTCAATATCTACTCGAAGGCCGGCATGACCGAGAAGCAGAACGTATATGATTCGCTCTTCGCCCTATATCCTGCCGACAGCGGACGCCTCGACAAAATCAAGGAAACAGCGCCATAATCAATGCTCACCCGTCTTTATATCTCCAATTACGCCCTGATTGACCGCCTCGAGGTGGACTTCGAACAGGGGCTGACCATCATCACCGGTGAGACCGGTGCCGGCAAGTCGATTATTCTGGGCGCTCTGTCGCTCATTCTGGGCGGTCGCGCCGACAGTGCATCGATACGCAACCGTGAGGCGAAGACTATTGTCGAGGCATCGTTCCGAATCCCCGACAACGATGACGTAAGGCGCCGTATTGAAGAGTCAGAGATTGAACTCGATGGCGATGATGAGATTATCGTTCGCCGCGAAATAAGCGCCAACGGACGGTCGAGAGTGTTTGTCAACGACGGTGTGACCAGCGTCGCCGAGTTGCGCGACATCATGGCGCACATGGTCGACATCCACTCGCAGCACAACAACATGCTTCTCGCGCAGCCCGCGTTCCAACTCGACGTGCTCGACAGCTTTGCCGGAAATAAAACGCTACTCGACGACTACAGCCAGCAATACTTGCGCTACCGCCAGGCATTGAAGGCCCTCAACGATTTCAACGATGAGTATGACCGCTCGATAGCCGACCTGGCTTATATCACCTTCCAGTTCAAGCAGTTGGACCAGATGATGCTGCGCGAGAACGAAGACGACGACCTCGAGGCTCAGCACCGCGTACTCAGCAACGCCAGCGACATCCGCGAGGCGCTGTGGACCGTGGAGAGTCTGCTCAACGGCGATGAGCATTCGGTAATCACCGACCTCAATACCGTGACCGCCACTCTCGAGCGGACACAGGACAACATGACCGAACTCGCCGGCATGGCCGACCGAGTAAGGAGCGCACTCATCGAGTTGAAGGACATTGCCCAAAGCGTGAGCATTTTGGGTGCTGAAATCAGCGACGACCCAGAGAAACTGCAACGCGTGGAGCACCGGCTGAACGAGATTTTCGACGCACAGCGCAAATTCAAGGCCTCCAACGTGAACGAACTCATCGCGATACGTGACAACTACGAGCGTCAGATTGAAAACGTGAAGAATTTTGACGACCGCCACGAAGAACTCGAAATGGCGCTGCAAACCGAGAGGCAAAAAGCCGCCGATATTGCCGGGAAAATCTCGGCCACCAGGCGTAAGGCCGCCGAGACGTTTATCTCGCAGCTCAAGCCTCAGGCTCGCTCGCTGGGCATGAAGAACCTGGAGTTTGACGTGGAATTCATCACTACCGACCTCAGCGAACGAGGCACCGACGCCGTACAATTCCGTTTCGCCTTCAACAAAAACCAGGAGTTGATGCCGGTGAAGGACACCGCCTCCGGAGGCGAGATTTCTCGTCTGATGCTCTGCGTGAAGTCGATTATCGCTCGCAAAATGAACCTGCCCACGATTATCTTCGACGAGGTGGATACAGGGGTGAGCGGAGAGATTGCCGCAAAGATGGGCGAAATGATGGACGAGATAGCGCATCGCATACAGGTGCTTAGCATCACACATCTGCCGCAGGTGGCGGCTTATGCCGACCATCATCTGCGAGTGTATAAGCACGATACAGCGAGCGAAACAGTCACGGCCATCGAGGCCCTCGACACCGACCAGCATGTCACCGAGGTGGCGCGTATGCTCAGTGCGGGCGATGTTAACGAAGCCGCACTAACCAACGCCCGGTCACTTATTAAGGCCAAACAACGATAATACCCTATTCTACTTATGGACAATTACATATACGGCATCAGAGCGGTGATTGAGGCTCTCAACGCCGGCAAGACAATCGACAAACTCATCGTCAAGCGCGACATCAAGGGAGACCTGGCACACGAACTGCTGGAGATGGCACGACAGCGAGGAATCTTCACGCAACGCGTGCCTGTGGAACGCCTTAACCGCATCACACGCAAGAATCACCAGGGTGTGGTGGCCATGCTGGCCGCCGTGCCGTATTACAAGGTGGAGCAACTGCTGCCTATGCTCTTCGACGACGGCGAAGTGCCGTTTTTCGTGGTACTCGACGGCGTGACCGACGTCCGCAACTTCGGTGCATTGGCACGCACCTGCGAATGTGCCGGGGTGAGCGCCATCATCATTCCAGAGCGTGGCAGTGTGAGCGTTGGCGCCGACGCCGTGAAAACCAGCGCCGGAGCGTTGAACCACTTGCCGGTGTGTCGCGAACGCAACCTTGCCGATGCCGTCAAGTATTTGAAAGACAGTGGTGTGAAAATCGTCACCACCAGCGACCGCAATGCCGTCGTCTATACCGAGCCTGACTATACTGTACCCGTGGCTTTGGTGCTCGGCAGCGAGGATTTAGGCGTGTCGAAAGAGGTGGAACGACTCACCGACCACAGCGTGGTTATCCCTGAGTTCGGCAACATCCGCTCACTCAATGTAAGCGTTGCCGGCGGCATCATGATGTACGAAGTGGTGCGCCAGCGCATGGCCCATGGCCTGACTGTAAAATAGAACTATTTCCGAGTTTCTTGTGCTGAATCTTTGTATTCAAGCATCAATTCATCAGCCAAATATTCATCGCTACGGCAGTGAAGGTCGGCGACACCCTCGCTGACCAACTTATAGGTATCTGAATCATAAAAGAACGCCAAGGCATCTTCCAGTTTCATCCCCGACTCTTCGGCAAAGATTGCAACAATCCTTGCATATTTCATCTGCAGTATGGTCTTGTTGGCTTCCATGAACTATTTGATTTTTTCGGCCTTAATAAAATGAAGATGTCTTTCGAGCATTTTTCCGTTCAGAATACACAACTGATGGTTCGGCTTCACATATTTCAGACGCCCGAGAGCCTCGTCTTTAGAGATGACACCGGCGAAATATAGATCCACTGTATTAAAGACCTTATCGTTGGCAACACCGCCCGACACAGCGTCATAACTTTTGTGCCGGCGTCCCTTACGGCATTGCGCAACATAGTCAAGCCATTCGGCATCGTATTCGGGAAAGTGTTTTATAACGAAATCAGGGGTGAAATCGTCAAATTCATATTCATTGATAAACGCATCCATCCCCCTTCGGATAAAGCGCTCAGCATACAACACCGCTTGCCTATGAATAGCAGTCAGGTAAAAGCCCCTACCGAAATCCAATTTGTCACGAGAATGTAGCACATCCGGCTTCTCAATTCGTTGATATGATGCATGATATAATTTCATAACTCGGCCCCTCGTTCTTTCAATACTTCAGTCAATTCTTCTACAAGATATTCCTTACTGAAAGTATGCAGCACATCGTAGCAAGGCAGAATATAGTCGGCAAGTACACCTGTAGAGCGCAATGCGCCATAAATCTGTGACGCACTTTTATTGAGAGCGTCAGCCAAACTGCCCACACAGAATGTGATAAAATCCAATTGATCTCTTCTCATCTCCAGATAATTTGAGCGCAAATATACACTTTTTTTATCAAATCATCGACAATCTACACGAAAAAAAGTAATTCAAACGTCAAATAATCACATTTATTGAAAAAATGCATTACCTTTGTAGCGTAAACATTGTCAATAATCTCAACCACAATATTCCATTAGCTTTATGAAGACAAGACTCTTACTATTCATTGCCATCGCAGTGGCGGCCTTTACGGCCAGTGCGCAGACGGTCAGCGACGCCGTCACTCTGCAAGCGCCCCAGGGCGTGGACTCCATCTACGCCGACAACGACTTGGACCTGTACAACACCTACGCCTTCGACGAGGCCGGACAACTCACGCAGGTGATGACCAGCGAGAGTGTCGAGGGTGCCTACTTGGCATACTACACCTTCGCCGACGGCATGCCTAAAAGCTACAACGAGATTTTCATCAACTGGTGGGACGAAAGTGTGTACAACGGCGGCGAACCTCCTGTAACCGAGAAACAGTACACCTTTGAAGTGACCGACGCCGGCAATGGCAAATTCAGCCTCAACCGCGTTGACAACGACGGTAAGAGTGAACAGGTAACCGTCTTCACTCGCGACAGCAAAGGGCGTATAACCAACATCACGCAGAAAACCGAAGTCGCTTTCACTGAGAGCACCGACCCTATCAAGCTGCACTACGACAAGAGCGGTGTGGCGCTTGACGGTGTCGGACGGAGAACGGTCGTGGCGCTGGCGCTGCTGGGGCTCCATCAACCCAGAATTGTCACAAAAGAAAAGCGCCCCAAGACCGTGAAATGCGACGGTTGGAGCTACGATTTCATCTATCGTTGAAATCAGAAACTACTGCATACCATACTCAGTCCAAAGCGGCACGATAAGCTCGGCATCCTCGGCCTCGGCTTCTTCGGGCAGAGGCTCTGTCTTCTGGAAAACGACCTCTTTAGTATCTTCCTCGGGCACATAGTCGGAAGCACTCACTGCGTCGGCCGAGAAGCTTAACTGCGAATACATGCTGAAACTCTTTTTGGCTTCGGGTTGGGCCTGTTCGTACTGCGGTAGCCTCACCCTCATCGCCTGACAAATATACGCCAGAGCGCGCGGACGATTGCCTGGCATCGGTTGCAAGAGGTGAACTATGCTGGCACGCATCAACTCGCTCACATCTTCGTCGAACTGGAACACCTCGTATCCCTGAGTGGTGATATCGACGGGTGACGGCGGCACAGCCGCTGATAGCATAAAGTACAGAGTAGCACCCACGCCGTAGTAGTCGGTCCAAGCTCCTACCTGGTCGGCATTGCCTAACGACAATTCCGGAGCCGACCAGCAATAGACAAACAGCGGAGTGCGCGTGTCGGGCACACCGAGACGCACGCACTGTCCCAAGCCACCGATCTTCAACTCACCGTTGCTGTCGACCAGGATGTTGAAGGGCATGATTGCCGTGTGGATAAGATCATGATTATGAAGATATTCAATAGCCGAGAGCAGGCGAGGTATCAATGCCCGCGCCGATGGCTGGTCGAAGGCGCCTTTACGCCGCACAAACTCGCTCAAGTTCTCGCCCTCGAACGGTTCTGACACCAGACAGTGGCCGTCGTCACACGGCAGAACCTCGCTCACGGCCAGTAAACCGGGATGACGCAGCGGCTTCAGCCGGCGCTCCGACTTCCGTCCCTCTCCCGCGACCCACTCGAGGACACAATGCTGTCCCGACTGCTGGTCGACGGCATCGTAAAGCATAGGCGCCTCGGCTGCGTCATACTGCCGCTCGATGCGGAAACGCCCGTCGCACAAAAGGTCACCCGCCTGGAATATCTTGCTATCTGATAACATCGTCGCTTCGCTTGAAAAATATTTCGCAAAATTACTATTTTTCGCACTAACGGCCAAATATAGATTGAAAAAACTCATAAAACGCAAAAAAACGCCACCGGTTTCGCAATATATCACAATTATTTATTATCTTTGCAGGTTGAAACAATTCGAGCCGCCGGAAAGAGGCTTCAGCGGCGCGACATATAATTATTGAACCTTAACATATTAATTAGAAATGACTTTGTATCCTAACCTCATACTTGAGGCATTGCAAACGGTGCGCTATCCGGGCAAGGACGGCAACATCGTCTCGCTCGGCATGGTAGCCGACAACATCCGCATCGACGGCAACCGCGTTGCGTTCTCACTAATTGCCACGAAACTCAAAGACCCGTTCATCAACTCGGTCGTGAAGTCGGCCGAAGCCGCCATACTGACCTACATAGGCAACGATGTCGACATCAAGGGAAACATCGACGTAATCTACCCCGAGGCTCCTGCCGCGCCCGAGAAACCGCTTCCTGGCGTGAAAAACATCATAGGTGTGTCGAGCGGCAAGGGCGGCGTGGGCAAGTCGACCATCGCCGTTAACCTCGCCGTGGCTTTGGCGCAGGAAGGTTACCGCGTGGGACTGCTCGACGCCGACATCTTCGGCCCGTCGCAGCCCAAGATGATGGGAGTTGAAGACCAGCAACTATATGCCGAAGAGGTCGAGGGCCGCAATCTCATCGTTCCCGTGGAGCGCTATGGTGTGAAAATGCTCTCGATAGGCTTTGTGGTCGACAAGGACAAGGCCGTGCTGTGGCGCGGCGCAATGGCGAGCAACGCCTTGAAGCAGCTCATCAACGAAGCCAATTGGGGCGAACTCGACTATTTCATCATCGACATGCCGCCGGGCACAAGCGACATCCACCTCACGCTGGTACAGACACTCGCCATCACCGGTGCCATCGTCGTGACCACGCCGCAGGAAGTGGCGCTGGCCGATGCACGCAAGGGCGTGTCGATGTTCCTGGGCGAGCATGTCAACGTGCCGGTGCTGGGAATAGTTGAGAACATGTCGTGGTTCACTCCCGCTTCTCACCCCGACGAAAAATACTTCATCTTCGGCCAGGACGGCGGCAAGAAACTTGCCGAGAGCCTGGGCGTGGAGTTGCTCGGACAGATTCCCCTTGTGGCCGGAATATGCCGCAGCGGCGACGATGGAGTGCCCGTGATAATGCAGAACACGGTTAGCGCGCGTGCGCTCAACGAGATGGCGCTGCGAGTGGTCGACGCCGTAGAGCGCCGCAATGCCGAACTGCCTCCCACACAAGTGGTTGAAACCCATTGACGATAAATAATATAACATCATAAAACGTAACACGATTATGAAAAAAATTCTTCTTTTATTAGCAGTGGCAGCGGTGGCCCTCACCAGCTGCAAGACAGTGCCCATCAGCGGACGAAGCCAGCTCAACCTGGTCAACGACAGCGAAGTGCTCGCATCGAGCCTCGCGTCCTACAAGCAGTACATGAGTAAGGCAACACCTTCGGGCAACACCGTGCAGAGTGAGCAGGTGACACGCGTGGGACGGCGCATCGCCAACGCCACAGAGACCTACCTGCGCCAGAACGGCCTCGAGTCGGAAATACCCAACTACCAATGGGAGTTCAATCTGGTGAAGAGCAACGAGGTGAACGCATTCTGCATGCCCGGCGGAAAAATCGTCGTGTATGAAGGCATGATGAACATTGCGAAAACCGACGAGGAACTCGCCGTGATTCTCGGCCACGAAGTGGCTCACGCCGTCGCCAAGCACAGCAACGAGCGCATGAGTCAGCAGATGCTCGCACAGTACGGCGCCCAGGCTATCTCGATTTTCACGCAGGGACAAAGCGCCACCACTCAGGAACTCGCCAACAAGGTGTACGGTCTCGGCGCAAACTACGCCGTGATGCTCCCGTTCTCGCGCAAGCATGAGACCGAAGCCGACGAAATGGGACTGGTGCTGATGACGATGGCTGGCTACGACCCGATGGCATCGATCACCGTGTGGCAACGAATGGCGGCACAAAGTACGCAGAAGGTGCCCGAAATCATGAGTACGCACCCCAGCGACCAGAGCCGTATCGCCAACCTGTCGAAGAAGGCGCCCGAGGTGAAGCAGAAATATGCCGCCTACCTGCAGCCTGCAACGACAACCACTCCGTCGACCACCACCAAGAAGACGACCACCACCAAAAAGACCAAAAAGGGCAAGAGATAAGCAGCGATGAAGAATATAATCGTCAGGTCGCTCTCGGGAGCGGTGTATGTGGCGCTTATCGTCGCCGCAATACTGCTGCGGGGCACCTATTCCGACTGGATTTTCCTCACGCTGTTCGGGCTCTTCATCGCCCTCGGTATTCATGAGGTGCATTTGCTGGGTCGCGGCAAGCACCGCAAGAGTCCCACGCTGGTGCAGATTATCGACGTGCTCGGCGGCATAGGACTCTTCGGCGCGCTGTATGTCCAGGTGAAAGGACTGTCGCAGGGACAGTTGTGGCTCGTGCCCATAGCGCTGTATTTCCTGCTGCGAGCCATCGTACAGCTATACATGCCGCGCCAGAACGCCCTAGCGCTGGTTATGCGCTCGGCGCTGAGCGTGATTTACGTGGCCCTGCCGCTGTCGCTGGTGCATGCCATCGTGCCTCTGACCAACGACCGTATGTTGCTGGCGATGTTCATTTTCATCTGGACCTTCGACACCGGCGCGTTCCTCGTGGGCAGCGCCATAGGACGTCACCGCCTCTTCGAGCGCATCTCGCCGAAGAAGTCGTGGGAAGGCGTGGTTGGCGGCATCGCGCTGGCGATGCTGGTGGCATGGGGGCTGCATCACTATGCCGACGACTTTTTCAGCGGTCCGTCGCTGAAGATATGGCTCGGCATGGCAGCGATTGTGGCAGTGTTCTCCACGCTGGGCGACCTCTTCGAGTCGCTGCTCAAGCGCACCGCCGGCGTGAAGGACTCCGGACGGCTGATACCCGGACACGGCGGCATTCTCGACCGCATCGACTCGCTGCTGTTCGTGATTCCGGCACTGCTGGTATATTTCGTGCTCATAGGCGTATTCAAAGCTCAGCTATAAAGCGCCACAACCCGCTGGGAATCAACCGCTCTAGGTTTTTAAAAGAGTAAGATGTTCAAAAAAAAAAAAAACCCCACGACTCCGTAG
>JBGUHM010000077.1:0-4437 GCA_045112115.1 Sodaliphilus sp.
TGATGCAAGTATTGAGCGCCACTCTCCAAAGCCAAGTCTTGAAATCGCTTTTGCCGTTGAAAGAGTCGAGTCCGTTCCATACGTTGATGAGCACTTCCTGAAAGAGGTCGCTCACCTCGTCGGCGTCGTTGCTGAACATGTAGCACACACTGTAAATCGTGCTCTTGTTCTGACCTATCAATTTGCTGAATCTTAGTTCGCGGTCGTCCATTTCGTTTTTTGTTGTTTTGTCCGTTAGACGTAGAGTGAAGGTGCAAAACTACAAAAAATTTAAAAAAAATTGTGCTGAAGGTGAGAACGATGGAAAAAAAAGCGTAATTTTGCATTGAATATGTCGAGATTTGTCGAAGTATTGGTTCCGCTGGCGGTGGCCGGCACGTTCACCTACCGTGTGCCTGAGCATATGGGTGAACTCGCTGTGGGCTCTCGTGTGCTGGTGCCATTCGGACGGAGGAAGATGTATACCGCTATCGTTCTGCTGTCCCACGACAAGGAGCCTGTGGGATACCAGGTGAAAGAGGTGGCGGCCGTTCTCGATGAGAAACCGGTGTTGCGGCATCCGCAGTTGAAACTCTGGCAGTGGATAGCCGACTACTATTTGTGCAATCTCGGAGAGGTTTACAAGGCGGCGTTGCCCAGCGGCCTGAAAGTGGAGAGCGAGACGTTCATCAGCGTCAACCCCGATTATGAGGAAAGTGTTGACGACCGCATGAGCGACCGCGAGCGTGTGGCGCTTGATTATACTGCTCAGCGTGGCAGGGTGATGATTACCGACATTGCCCGCGATACGGGCTTCAAGAACGTGGAGGGAGTGGTTCACCGTCTGCTCGACCGCGGCGCTGTGATTGTTGCCGAGCGTGCTGTCGACAACTACAAACCCAAGACGGTTCAGTGCGTTACTCTGGCGTTCGACCGTGACGACGAGTCGGCTCTTCACGCATGGTTCGACTCGTTGCGTCGGGCCCGAAAGCAGGAACAGTTGCTGCTCGCATTCCTTGACCTCTCGCAATGGCTGCAGCGTGTCGCCGAGCCGAAAGAAGTTACCGTTGAGCAACTGCTGGCGCGCGCCGATGTCACACGACCTGTTCTGCGCGACGCGGTGAAACGCGGTATCTTTAATATATATAAAAAGGAGATTAACCGGTTTGACAACGTGTCGCAGAAACTCGACGACCTGCCGCAACTGTCGCCTGAGCAGAAGCGCGCTCTCGGTGAGATTCATGCAGGCTTGCGTCAGAAACCGGTGGCGTTGCTGCACGGTGTGACCTCGAGCGGCAAGACATCTATATATATGCACCTCATAGCCGACGCTCTCGCTCAAGGCAAGCAGGTGCTTTACCTCGTGCCTGAGATTGCTCTCACCACTCAGCTTACGCAACGGTTGCAGAAAGTGTTTGGCGACCGGTTGCTGATTTATCACAGCAAATTTACCGACAACGAACGTGTCGACATCTGGAAACGGCTGTTGCACACACAAGAGCCGATGGTGGTGATTGGTGTGCGTTCGTCGGTATTCTTGCCTTATGCCAATCTGGGACTGGTCATTGTCGACGAGGAGCACGACGCCAGCTACAAACAGCAAGATCCGGCGCCACGATACAACGGTCGCAATGCGGCTTTGGTGCTTGCACGCATGCACGGGGCAAAATCGTTGCTGGGGTCGGCCACGCCGTCGCTTGAAAGTTACCACAATGCCCGCCAAGGCAAGTATGCGCTGGTGAGTCTGCTCGAGCGCTACGAGGGTATAGAGATGCCGGAAGTGAAGGTGATTGACACCCGCAAGGCACGCAAGAAATTCGAGATGCGAGGGCTGTTTTCCGACGAACTGGTGAGCGACTGCCGACAGGCGTTGCGCCAGGGCGAGCAGGTGATACTCTTCCAGAACCGCCGCGGTTATTCGCCTATGGTGCGTTGCAAGGAATGTGGCTGGGTACCATCGTGCGAGAACTGCGATGTGTCGCTCACTTACCATAAACACGTCAACTCGCTCACATGTCACTATTGTGGTCACACGGTGAGTCTGCCGCAGTTGTGTCCGGCATGCGGATTGCCCGGCATCGAGATTATAGGCTACGGTACTGAACGCATCGAGGACGATATCGACGCCGTGTTCCCCGACGAGAAGATTTCGCGAATGGATCTCGACACGACTCGGTCGAAGTCAAGCTACGACCGTATCATCGACGAGTTCTCGCGACGCCAGACCAACATACTTGTCGGCACACAGATGGTGACTAAGGGACTCGACTTCGACGGGGTGAGCATAGTGGGCGTGCTCAACGCCGACACGATGATTCGTTTTCCCGACTTCCGCGCGGCCGAACGGGCTTTCGACATGCTCGAGCAGGTGGCGGGTCGTGCTGGCCGAGCCCACAAGCGCGGTACGGTAGTGGTGCAGACCAGTGAGCCGGAACATCCTGTAATCGGGTTTGTTTGCTCCCACGATTACGAAGCGTTTTTCAACTACGAACTCGCTGAGCGCCAGCGCTACCACTATCCTCCGTTCGTGAAAATTATCAACATCTACCTGAAGCACGCCGACAATGCGGTGGTCAACGATCTCGCCTTGCGCTACAGCAACATGATGCGTCAGGTGTTCGGACCGCGTGTTCTCGGCCCTGAAGCACCTTTTGTGGCAAGGGTTCAGAAACTGTATATCCGCCAGATTGTGCTGAAGGTGGAGAATGAGGCTTCGATGCCAAAAGTGAAACAGATACTGCGTAACCTCTACGAGCAACTCATTGAAGTGGACTCTCGAATGAAGGCGGCTCGGCTATATTTTGATGTGGACCCGGTATGAACGATGATAACAGCATAACTTTCAATCCTGTTGCACGGTTCCGCTCGCCGTTGACATCGAAGTTCGGCCTGCCGCGACAGAGCGGACTGGCAGGCTCGCTCGACGGCCGAGTGGTGTTCGAGCCACGTTTCCGTTCGCCTGAAGGGCTGCGTGGAATAGAGGGGTTTGATTATCTTTGGCTCATTTGGGTGTTCAGCGCCAACCGTCATTCATCGGAGGCAATGACCGTGCGCCCTCCGCGTCTGGGCGGAAACACGCGTCTGGGAGTGTGGGCCACTCGCTCGCCCTATAGGCCGAATCCCGTAGGGCTTTCGTGCGTGAAGCTCGAGAGGGTGGAGTGGGAGAGTGACGACGGCCCGGTGCTTCATGTAAGCGGCGCAGACCTTATGGATGGCACGCCTATAATCGACATCAAGCCTTATGTGCCATATTGCGACGCGCACCCCGGCGCTCGCGGTGGATTCACCGACGACACCGAGTGGACCAACCTCGACGTAGTGATAGCACCCGAGGTGGAAGCCCTTTTCGACAAACGACAGCTCGACGCACTGCGTCAGTTACTCGCCCTCGACCCCCGCCCGCACTACCACAACGACCCCGACCGCGTCTACGGCATCGACTACGCTGGCCACAACCTCCACTTCCGCGTGACCGCGAACACCCTTCACTGTTTCGTGTAACTGCGTTTAACCCCTAATCGGTCGGCATTAAAATCTAATATTCAACCTGTTGTCGGTTTTTCAAATCCCACTGTCATCGTCAGCGGGCAAGTCTTTGCTTCCTCTTTTTTCTCCAAAATAAGTCCCGCAACCAGTGTCCCATGACTGCGGAGCAGTCTTCACAATATTAACCACGAGCGCTTGCGCTCTGGGGAAAATAGCCATCATTCAAAGACGACTGCGAAGCTGTCGTACTCGCCAGCAACCAGTGTCTCAGACGTCAAAAACGAATACGCCAGAACCGTCCCCACGTATTCGTTTTTAACATTTCGCCACCTTTCCACCAATCTATATATTGCTATAGTTCCTCACCCCCTACACGCCCTATCTTTGTGACAAATAAACATAGCCACCAACATAGTCACGACCAGTGTCCCACCACTGTACCAACATAGTCACGAACATAACAACAAGTGTCCCAACATAGTCACCAACATTGTCACAACAAGTGTCCCAAGCGGTAAAGCCGCTTCTCCGAGAACTCCGAGAACTCTGAGAATTCCGAGAACTCCGAGTCCCAACCACTGTCCCAGCTCGCGACAGCGAGCGATTCCCCAGGCGGCAAAGCCGCCGATTCACCAGCGAGCGATAGCGAGCGATTTGTCAGCGAGCAGAGCGAGCGTTTATCAGTGCCGAACGGCGCTTCAATTCCATGCGCGCAGCGCTCATATCCTCCATCTTGCTCCATCTCCATCTAACATGAGCGAAGCAGCTTGCTTTTTCAGCCGCAGGATTTGTCGCTTACAGGCTTTTGATGTATCTTTGCAGCCGCAAAAGGCGTGATGGCACGTTTTTTGCTGTTTTAAAGTATATGGAGCAACTGGTTGACATATTGAAAAAGGAGGGTCTCGCGCTGGTGATGCGCCAGAGCGACGGCACTCTGTACCGTGGCCACGCGCGCGGTGTGGCCGACCTTTA
>JBGUHM010000078.1:0-21880 GCA_045112115.1 Sodaliphilus sp.
ACGGCCATTTTTTGGCCGAAAAGCGGTGCAAAGGTACGGCGACTTTTTCTAACCACCAAATTTTTTCAGCACTTTTTTTGAAAAAAAATGAAAAAAAGTGCCAAAAAGGGGGATTTCGGAGGCTCGGCGCTGCGCGAATGGAGGATGCATGGCGCTGCGCGCATGGAAGATGTAAGATGGAAGATGGTGGATGTTATACATGCATTGGCACTGGCTGGGACACTTGTTGTGACTATGTTCGTGACTATGTTGGGACAGTAGTTGGGGGCTCGGAGTTCTCAGAGAACTCGGAGGAGGCGGCTTTGCCGCCTGGGACAGTGGTTGGGGACGTGTGGCGCATCTTCGACGCGCTTTTTTTCTTGGTTGCTGCCACCAAGCTGCGCACCCCTTCGGGGTCGCTTGCATGGTGCTACTAATGTGGCTGGCTCTTCGAGCCGCTTTTTGTTCGGCGGTGCTGGATCTGGGCATTCTCGGAGGTCTCGGAGGTCTCAGAGGACTCGGAGTTCTCGGAGGGGCGGCTTTGCCGCCTGGGACACTGGTTGTGACTATGTTCGTGACTATGTTGGGACAGAGGTTGAGGGCGTGTGATCATGGTTTTGGTTGGTGTGGGTTGTGTGTTACATTTTACATCTTACATCTTATATCTTACATCTTGCATTTTACATTTTGGGGCGGGGTTGGGAAATAGCAATTTTTGCGGGGTCTATATATTATATATAAGGTGTAAGAAACGGCCCGGGGTGGGACCTCGGGCCGTTTAGTTGTGGTTGTTGTAAGTTTCTTATTCGGGAAGCATCACCACTTCAATCTTGTTACCGCTGGCGAGCACTTGCTTGATGAAGTCGCTAACCTGCTGTGTAGTGACACCCTTTACAGTTGCGGCATAGTCGGTGTAGAGGTCGATGCCACGCATATCCCAATAGCGCAGAACGGCAAGCCAGTAAGAGTTCTCCTTCGACATTGTCTCAAAGTTCTTGATCATGGCGGCTTTGATATCGTTGAGTGTAGCCTCGTCGATGCTTGCTGCAGCCGCAGGCACTTCCTGTCGCATGATACTGAGCGCCTCATCGGCCTTCTCGGGCTTCATGGGCACACCGGCCATGATGTTGGTGAACACCTGGTCACCCTCGAAGTCAACGTCACCGCTGGCGCTGGCCGAGTAAGCCGCACCCGCGTCTTCGCGAATCTTTTGGAGGTAAATCTTATCCAAAACTTCTCCGGCAGCCTCAGCCAGAATACTGTTCTTCACCGAGAACGGTATTGCATTAGTGTGCCAGTACATACGCGCGTTGGCCTTAGGAGTCTCCATATTGCGCTTGAAGTGATTCAGCACAGTGCCGTTTGGATGTTCATCGACGTTCACCCAGTTCTCTTTCTTTCCCTTTGCGGGAAGAGTTGCGATGTACTGGCATATGTGCTTGCGAATAGAGTCATTGTCGAACGAGCCCACGAAATAGAAAGTGAAGTCGGCAGCATTTGCCGTACGTTCCTTAGCTATCTGCATGATTCTGTCGTAGTTCATTTCCTTGAGATGCTGAAGTTCAAACGGGCGGTAGCGCCAAGTGTGGTTGTTCAGAGTCACCTCTACCGAGTCGTTGAAAGCGTCCTCGGGCTCGAGACCCTTGTTCTTCAAAGCAGTCTCAAGCAGAGTCATCAACTTGTTGTAAGATTTATCGTCCTTAGTGATGTCGGTCATATTGAGGTATGCCAGTTGGAACATGGTCTCGAGGTCTTTGATAGTTGACTTACCGTTCAGTGCCTCGTTGTAGGTATCGAGAGAGAGCGAAACTTTCACCTGCTTACCAGCGAGAGCCTTTTCCAACTCTTGATGGCTGAAGTTGCCCAAACCGCTCTGGTCAATAACGAAGTCGAACAGTCCAGTATTAGCCCAGTCGCTCTTACCGTAAAGAGAACTACCACCCTTAGAGTAGGCATACATAAGAATTTCGTTGTCCTTGAAGTCGGTCTTCTTGAGAATCACTTTCACTCCGTTGCTGAGCAAGAGTTCGTCGTAGTCGAACTTTGCGTTGTGCGACTCTTTCTTGATTGTGCCGGCCTTGGGCAGTTTGGTCATCAAGGGCTCGTTCTTCACGTTGTCGACATAAGCCTCTATGTTGCTGTTTCTTGCAGCCGTGATGGCACCGGTCAGACTCTCGACAGTGGGATAAGTGTTACCCTCCTTTTCTTGGTTCGAGACCAGAACCACGACATTTTTGTTAGACTCCTGCGGGAATAGATGAGCCACGCCCTGGTTGATGAGTTCAAGAGGCAGATTGGGAACCAACTGGTTCATAATCATGTACTCCACTTCCATACTGGGAATGGGGTCGCCTGTCAGGTAGTTGGCTACATAACTGCGACCGTAGTGTTCGTTGCTGATTTTCGAACGGTTGTCGTACTGTTTTTGCAGTTTTGCCAGGTACTCATCCTTAGCGCGTGCAAACTCGGTAGCTGTGAAACCATATTTGCTTGCGCGGAGAGCCTCCGTCATGATTGCCTTAAGCGCGTTGTCGGTCTGTCCTTCCTTTGGCATTGCATAGATGAGGTAGGCCTCCTTATTCTGAGTCATGATGAACGAATTGCTGTTCAAGCTACCAGCCTGCACAAACGGGCATTCGGGTTCCTGAGCCTTCTCGGCCAGACGCTGGTTGAGCATTGAAGCGACAACGTCGTTCACGTAGTCGTTAACAAGATACCACATTGTTCCACGAGTCTCTCGGGGCATAGGGTCGCTCTTGAAGAACAGCTGAATGATGCTGTACTGCTGTTCCTTGTCCTTGTCGCTGACAACGATGAGTTCGTCGTTGTCGGGTACGGGCTCGGCAACAACCTGAGCAGCATCGGGACCAGGAGCGGGAATGCCACCGAACAACTCTTTGATTTTATTCTCCATATAGTCGACATCAATGTCACCCACGACTACAATGGCCTGGTTGTCGGGACGATACCACTTGTGGTAGTAGTCGCGAAGTTCTTTGTACTTGAAGTTGTCGACGACGCTCATCAGACCGATGGGCATACGCTTGCCATACTTCGACCCCGGGAAGAGAGTCTCGAGGTTACGCTCAAGAATACGTTGCGAAGCGCTCGAACGCAAACGCCACTCCTCGTGGATTACACCGCGCTCCTTATCGATTTCGTCACCTTCAAGCAAGAGACCGTTGGACCAGTCCTTGAGAATGAGCAAGCACGAGTCGAGAGCCGACTGTCGAGTGCTCGGCACATCGTCGATGTTGTAAACCGTCTGGTCGGTGCTGGTGTAAGCGTTCAGGTTACGTCCGAATTCCACACCGAGAGTGCGCGTATAGTCAATCACGCCATTACCGGGGAAGTTCTGAGTGCCGTTGAAAGCCATGTGCTCGAGGAAGTGAGCCAAACCGCGCTGACTTTCCTCTTCCTGAATAGAACCGACACGCTGAGCGATGTAGAAATTCACACGATGCTCAGGATAGTTGTTTTGCCGGACATAGTAAGTGAGTCCATTGGGCAACTTGCCCATGCGTACAGCCTCGTCGACTGGAACGGGGGGCATCTGGGGCAATTCCTGCGCCCCAGCCATCACCGCTACAAGCATGAGCATTGCAGTCAATAAATGTTTGATTCTCATAGTTTAATTAAACAGTTGAAATAAAAATGTATTTTGTTTATTTAAATTCTTCACCATTTAGACGCAACAAATATACGGAAAATTTCAGTTTTGGCGCCACTTTAACGTTTGTTAACTGCACATTTTTCTTATACCACTAAAAAACGGCCCGTGGCGAAAGCCGCAGGCCGTTGATGTGATTGTTGGAAAAAACTTATTCAGGAAGCATCACCACCTCGATATGGTTGCCGCTCTTGAGCACGACATTCTTCATGAAGTCGGCGATATCCTGCGTCTTGAGGCCGGAAACGAACGACTCATAACCTGTCACCATATCAATTTTGCGGGTGTACCAAGAATCAATGACGTTGAGCCAGTACTCGTTGGACTTCAACTGAGTCTCGTGATCTTTAAGCTTCTGCTCCTTAATCTTAGTGAGATAATCCTCGCTGATTTCATTTGACATATTAGCCACTTCGTCGCGCATGATTTGGAGAGCGAGTTCAGCCTTCTCGGGTTGCATCGGGCAGACACCGATAAGTTGAGTGATCACCTTGTCGCCAACCATACGTGAATAACCGAAAGCAGATGCGCTATAAGCGGCGCTTGCGTCCTCACGAATTTTCTTGAGGTAGATCATACCTGCCACATCACCAGCTATAGCAGCCTTGACTGAGTTCTGAAGGTTGTAGGGAGCATCCTCGGTGTACCACACCATGATAGAGTTGGCCTTCGGAGTTTCCATCTTACGCGAGAACTTGTTGACCACAAGACCCTTAGGCGTGTTGTCCACATTGACATAGTTCTCTTTCTTACCCTTAGCGGGAAGCGAAGCGATGTACTGCTCGATGTAACCGTTGAGCACCTCCTCATCGAAGTTACCCACGAAGTAGAACACGAAGTCGGCAGCGTTAGCAGTACGCTCCTTAGCTATTTGGAGCATGCGGTCGTAGTTTGCAGCGTGTACGATATCGCAGTCCATAGGAAGGTTTCTCCAGTCATGGTTTCCTATGGTGACCGTCACACTGTCGGAGAACACCTGCTCAGGCACAGTACCCTTGTTCTTGAGTTGTCCGTCGAGAAGTCCAACAATTCTGTTGTAACTCTTTTCATCCTTCTTGATGTTGGTGAAATGGAGGTAGTTGAGTTGTAACAGAGTCTCAAGGTCCTTAACAGAAGAAGTACCGTTGAGTCGCTCATAGCTGGTAGAAAGTTTCATTTCGAGAGACACCTGCTTACCGGCGAGAGCCTTCTCGAGTTCGTTGTTGTCGAACTGACCGAGGCCACTTGCAGCCATTGCGATGTCGAACATCTTCAAGTTTGCGAGATCCTTCTCACCATAAAGCGACTGTCCACCCTTCGACTCAGCCTGGAAGATGATTTCATCGTCCTTGAAATTTGTTTTCTTGGTGATGACAGTAGCGCCGTTGCTCAGAGTGAGAATCTTATAGTCGAACTTGTCGCTATTTTGCACCTTGGTGATTTTACCTTTCTTAGGCATCACCGTCATGATGGGCTCGTTCTTCACGTTGTCGACATAAGCCTCGAGGTTAGCGTTGTGTGCATTCACCAAAGCGTTCTTGAGTTCTTGAGTCTGAGGAATGACTACACCGTCCTTCTCGGGGTTGAAGTTGAGAATCACGACGTTGCTGTCGTTGACGCTGATGAGTTCGGGCAGCGCATAGTTGATAGCATCGACGGGAATCATTGGAGCGAGCTGGTTCCAGAGCTGGTATTGCATCTCGAGCGAAGGAATCGGCTCGTTGGCGAGGAAGTGGTCGCGGTAAGCGTCACCATAGTATGAGTTGTCGGTCTGGTTGCGGTCGTTGTAAGCCTTTTCTACCGAGCTGAGGAAGTCGGTGCGAGCGCGGTCGTACTCAGTTGCGGTGAAACCGTGCTTTGCAGCGCGCAGAGCCTCTTCGACGACGACCTGTGTAGCCTCAGCCACACGGCCTTCTTTCGGCATAGCGCTCACCTCGAAACATTCCTTTGTTTTTGCGAAGATGTACGGTCCGTCGCTGGCACCAGCCTGTACGAAGGGACAGTCGGGGTCCTGAGCTTTCTCGTCGAGGCGCTTGTCGAGCATGGTGGTAGCCATGCTGACCACGTAATCCTGAATGAGATAGTCGAGGTTGAGTTTCTCCTCGGGCTTAGTCGCGTCGTGCTTGAACATCACATCGACGTAAGAGACCGTCATTTCCTTGTCCTTATCGACCACGACAATAGCCTGGTCGTTGTCGGGCACGGGTTCATCGACCACGGGGACAGCATTCTCAGCCAACTTGATTGGGCCGAACATCTCTTTGATTTTAGCCTCGGTGTAGTCCACGTCGATGTCACCAACGACGATGATACCCTGGTTGTCGGGGCGATACCACTTGTGGTAGTAGTTACGAATCTCATCGTACTTGAAATTGTCGATTACCGACATCAGGCCGATAGGCATGCGCTTGCCGTACTTCGAGCCCGGATAGAGAGTTTCGAGATTACGCTCGAACATACGCTGAGCGGCACTCGAGCGGAGTCGCCATTCCTCGTGGATGACGCCGCGCTCCTTGTCGATTTCATCGCCTTCGAGCAGCAGGCCACACGACCAGTCGCGCAGAATCAGCAGACACGAGTCGAGAGCCGACTGACGAGTGGACGGCACGTTGCAGATACGGTAAACCGTTTGGTCGATACTGGTGTAGGCGTTCAGGTCGCTACCGAACTCCACGCCGAGCGAGCGGGTGTATTCAATCACACCGTTGCCGGGGAAATTCTCGGTGCCGTTGAAAGCCATGTGCTCGAGGAAGTGAGCGAGACCACGTTGGGACTCATCTTCCTGTAACGAACCCACCTTCTGAGCGATGTAGAAGTTCACACGATGCTCCGGCCAGCCGTTATGACGCACGTAGTAAGTCAGGCCGTTGGGCAGCTTGCCCATTCTCACCTGGTCGTCGACGGGGATAGGCGGCAGCTGCGGCATTTCCTGTGCCACTGCCATCACAGCGACGAGCATGAGCATTGCAGTCAATAAATGTTTGATTCTCATAATTTAATTAAATCTTTGTGATAAAAAAGTATTTAGTTTTTTTGAATTCTTCACCCATTAGACGCACCTAATGTGCGGAAAACTTCACCTCCGCGATGACTTTAACGTTTGTTAACCGTCGTTGGCGTCTTATTTAGCGATGAGCAGGAAATAGTTTTTCTTGCCACGCTGAGCAAGCAAGTACTTGTCGTTGAGCAGGAACGAAGAGTCGACCACGAGGTTGGGGTCGGCGATTTTCTCTTTGTTGAGGCTCACACCGCCGCCCTGAGTCATCTTTCTCATCTCGCCCTTGCTGGGGAAGACAGCTGAGAGTGTGGTGAGCAGCTCGATTGCCGGCACGCCATCCTCGAGGCACTTGCGCTCCACTTCAAAGGTTGGCACACCCTCGAAAACACTCAGAAGCGTGTCCTCGTCGATGCGGTGGAGGATGTCCTTGGCCTTGTTTGAGAAGAGAATCTGCGAAGCCTCGACCGCCATCTCATAGTCCTGACGAGAGTGCACCATGACAGTGATTTCCTCGGCGAGACGCTTCTGGAGAGGTCTCTGTCCGGGATCGGCGGCCTGTTCGGCCTCGAGTCGCTCAATTTCCTCCTTGCTGAGGTCGGTGAAAATCTTGATGTATTTTGCTGCGTCGGCATCGCTGACATTGAGCCAGAACTGGTAGAACTTATAGGGCGAAGTGCGCTTCGGGTCGAGCCACACGTTTCCGCTCTCGGTCTTTCCGAACTTGCCACCGTCGGCCTTGGTAATCAGCGGGCAAGTGATGGCGAAGGCCTCACCGCCGTCGATGCGACGTATAAGCTCGGTACCGGTGGTGATATTACCCCACTGGTCGCTGCCGCCCATCTGGATTTTGCAGTTCTGTGTCTGATAGAGGTGCAGGAAGTCGTAGCCCTGGAGCAGCTGGTACGAGAACTCGGTGAACGACATACCGTGGTCGGCATTTGCCGCCAGACGTTTCTTCACGCTGTCCTTAGCCATCATGTAGTTGACGGTAATGTGCTTGCCTATGTCGCGGATAAACTGCAAGAAGGTGAAATCCTTCATCCAGTCGTAGTTGTTGACGAGCACCGCGGCGTTAGGAGCGTCGCTGTCGAAGTCGAGGAAATGTGCGAGTTGTGCGCGAATGGCCTCCTGGTTGTGCCGGAGCGTGGGCTCATCGATGAGTTTGCGCTCCTGCGATTTCATCGAGGGGTCGCCAATCATGCCGGTTGCACCACCAATCAAAGCGATGGGTTTGTGTCCCGCGCGCTGGAAGTGTTTGAGCATCATTATGCTCACCAGGTGACCGATGTGAAGTGAGTCGGCCGTCGGGTCGATACCGACGTAGGCCGCTGTCATCTCTTTGTCGAGCTGCTCCTCAGTTCCGGGCATGATGTTGTTGATCATCCCGCGCCAAGTCAGCTCCTCTACAAAATTGAATTTTGCCATTTAATGTTCTATATTTTAGCTTTATAAATAATATACGCGTGTACTTTAATAAAAATTTGGCTGCAAAGATAGTAAAAATTAATGTAAGAAGCAGGAAGTAAGAAGTAAAAAGTATGCTGCAGCAGTGTATTTTTCGATTTCGGGTATTTTTTTTGGTGGTTACGCCGAAAAACGCTATATTTGCAGGCTATTTTGAATTATAGATTACAAACGATATGGGAACAACAGAGAAAAAAGGGCTTAAGCCCTTAGCCGGCATGACGCTGAACGAGTTGCAGGAAGTGACCGCTGAGTTGGGAATGCCGCGTTTTGTAGCCAAGCAGCTGGCAGGTTGGATATACGACAAGCGCGTACGGACGTGGGACGAGATGCGGAACATTTCGCAGGCAAACAAAGCGTTGCTGTCGAGCCGTTACCGTATAGGCTTGGAGGCGCCGAGTACGAGCACCAAAAGCGCCGACGGCACAGTGAAATACCTGTTCGACGTGGGCGACGGCCGCGCCGTTGAGAGCGTGTATATTCCCGAGGACGATCGTGCCACACTGTGCATCTCGTCGCAGAAAGGCTGCCGCATGAACTGCTACTTCTGCATGACGGGGCGCCAAGGCTTCCACGGGAACCTCACGTCGAACCAGATTATCAACCAGGTGCTGAGCGTGCCAGAGTCGTCGCAGCTTACCAACGTCGTGTTTATGGGCATGGGCGAGCCTCTGGACAACCTTGACGCAGTGCTCAAGACCATCGAAATCCTCACTTCGGACTGGGGCTTGGCCTGGAGTCCGAAGCGCATCACGGTGTCGACCGTCGGAGTGAAGCCCGGGCTACACGCGTTGCTCGAGGAGACCAGCGTCCACGTGGCAGTTAGTGTCCACGACGCCGTGGCCGAGGAGCGCGGTCAGATTATGCCTGTTGAGCGTGCCTACCCCATCAAGGACATTATGGAGATGCTGGGCAAATACGATTTCTCCCACCAGCGCCGTCTGAGCGTGGAATACATCATGTGGCAGTGGTTCAACGACGACATCAAGCACGCCGAGGTGCTCCGCGAACTCATTCCGAACGAGCACGTCCGTGTGAACCTCATCCGCTACCACCGTATACCCGAAACACCGAAACTGCGCACCAGCAGCGACGAGCGCATGGCCTATTTCCGCGACTACCTGAACAGCAAGGGCATAACCTGCACCATACGTCGCAGCCGCGGCGAGGATATCCAGGCCGCATGCGGCATGCTCGCGGGCAAAGTGAAGGACAAGAGTTGAGTCTTTTAATGGAATACCAATTAACATCAAAATATTAGAACTATGAGATTCAAGAAACTAATGCTAATGCTAATCGCGCTGGCGATGGCATTTCCTGCAATGGCGCAGGAGTCAGAAGGCTATTACGACGCCGCTATCAACAAGAAAGACAAAGCGCTGCTCACAGCGCTGGGCAAGTGTATCGCCACCTCGACAAAGGTGAGCTACGACGGCCTGTGGGAAGCGTACCGCACCACCGACAACAACGGCGGCTACTACTGGGACATGTACGCCACCACGAAGTACCCGCTGGGGCAGAAACACTGCGGCAATTACAGTCAAGTTGGCGACTGCGTGAACCGCGAGCACTCGTTCCCGAAAAGCTGGTGGGGCTCGACGAAGGACGAGCGCTACAGCGACCTGTTCCACCTCTACCCCACCGACGGCTTCGTGAACAACCAGCGCTCGTCCTATCCGTTCGGCGAATGCGCTTATGGCACATACCTGGAAGCCAACGGCACGAACCGGCCGCTTGGCAAGCTGGGCTACTGCACGTTCCCCTCGAGCTACACCGGCAAGGTGTTTGAGCCCGACGACGAGTACAAAGGCGACTTCGCCCGCTCATATTTCTATATGGCGGCACGCTATTATGACAAGGGCTTCAGCAGCTATAGCGGCGGCATGTGCGGCGAGGAGAACTACCTGGCATTCAAAGACTGGGCTGTGGAGTTGCTGATGAAGTGGCACCGTCAAGACCCTGTGAGCCCGAAGGAAATCGACCGCAACAATGCCGTGAAACTAACCAACCAGGGGAACCGCAACCCGTTTATCGACCATCCTGAGTTGGCGGAGCATATCTGGGGCGACCGTCGCGGCCAAGTGTGGCTCGGTACCTCTGAGCCGCCGACACCTATGCTTGTCACTCCGAGCAACAGCGAGGTGATTGACTTCGGCAATGTGGCTGTGAACACCACCTCGACCAAGAACGTCACCATCCAGGGACGGAACCTCAGTCAACCGCTGACCATCACCGTGAGCGGCGAGCAGTTCAGCTGCACGACAACCACCCTTACCGCCGACCAGGCCAATGCCGGCACCACTGTTGCCGTCACCTTCAACGCACCGGGTGAGACCACCCTTGTGGAGGGCAGTCTGAGCATCAGCAGCCCCGAGTTTAATTCAGCAGTTACAGCGACCCTGAAGGCACAGGCCATCGACGGCATTCCCGCGCTGGAGGCTACCGATGTGACCACCAGTTCGTTCCGTGCACGCTGGACGCCGTTAGGCGACGCCACAAACTACACGCTGAGCGTCTATGGCGAAGACGGCGAGACCTTGGTCGAGGGCTATCCCAAGACCGTTACCGCCAGCACCGGCAGCTATCTGGTGACTGGCCTCGAGCATAGCAGCACCTACTATTACCAGCTGACAAGCCAGACGTTGCGCAGCAACGTGGTGGAGGTCAGCACCCTCGAGCCCGACCGCATCATCTCTATCCAGATTGAGGACGAAGAGCTTGTGATTGGCGCCGACAAGGGCCAGGCTTCCGAGATTAAGAGCGCTGAGGTCTACACCGAATACATCGAGGAAGACATCGACCTCACCGTGAGCGGCAACTTCGAGATTTCGCTCGACAAGAAGAATTGGAGCAAGTCGCTAACTATCGACCCGCAGGGCGAGAGTTTCTTCATACGTATCGCCGACACGAGCACCGAGGGCGAATTTGACGGCGAGCTCGTCGCCTCCACCGCCACACTCGACGGCTACAGCCTCGACGTGCTTGGTATCGTCACCGACCCGAGCGCAGCTCCCGAGAGTGTTATGGAAGGTTTCGAAACCTGCTCCACCGGCGGCTATTGGGACAAGGAAGTGCAGGGCGATATGTGTGCTTGGGACTTCTCGAACGCCGGCGTGTGGGCCGACCCGCACCGCGACGGCAGTCAGTCATGCCGTCTGGGCAAGACCTCGACCTCGTCGATCACCATGCTTGAGGACTTCACCTCGGGCGCCAGCGAGTTCTCGTTCCTTGCCGCCCCGTTCGGCAGCGACAACGATGCCACGCTCACTGTATACTACTCTACCGACGAGGGCTCCAGCTGGACCAAACTCGAGGAGTTCACCGTGAGCGGTGCCAGCAATGCTCCTGCAACAGGCAAAATGAAAGCGGCCAGCATCAACGGCATGAACGAGTACAACGCCACGCTGAACGTGCGCGGCAAGATTCGCTTCCGCATCGCCCAGAGCGCCGGTTCTCGCGTCAACATCGACGACGTCACCATCACGGCCTACAAGAAACCTGCCGCCATCGACAATATCGTTGACAGCAAGAAGGCCACCGAGCGCGGCTGGAACGCATGGGCCGGCAATGGCGCCATCACTCTCGAGAGCAGCCAGAAGGCCAAGTTCCACATCTACGATATGGACGCCCGCGAAGTGGCGAAGACCAAGGTCAACGGCAAGGGCGTTGTCACACTGCCTGCCGGAGTGTACATTGTGACCGACGGCAAGAGCTCGCAGAAAGTGATTGTAAAGTAAAAGAATGAAACGTTTTCTGAAATACGGCATAGCGACACTGATGACCCTCGGGCTGACACTGACAGTCAGCCCGAGAGCATCGGCGTTGGTCGCCGCACCGGTGGCCGACAGTGTGAGGGTGTCGCTGGTGACGTTCTATCCCGGCAGCGAGATTTATGAGCTGTACGGGCACAGCGAAATCCGCGTCACCAACCCGAAATACGGCGACATCTATTTCAACTACGGCGTGTTTGACTTCAACGCGCCCAATTTCTTGATGCGCTTCATGCTGGGCGAGACCGACTATTGGTGTCAGGCCGTACCGTCGTCGCTAGCGTTGCGTGGTCACGAGGGCCGCAAGATGGTGGAGCAGGAGTTGAACCTCACACAGGAACAGGCCCGCGAGCTCAGCGAATTGCTGGCCAACAATGCCAAATACGGCAACAACACCTATCGCTACAAGTATTTCAGCGACAACTGCGCCACGCGTCCTCGCGACATGATTGAGCGAGTGACCGGCGGCAGCCTCATCACCTATGACGGAGCCGAGGACAAGGACTTGGAGCCGCTTACGTTCCGCGGAGCCATCCACCGTTCGGCGGGCAACTACCCCTGGGTGCGCTTCGGTGTCGACCTGGTGCTGGGTTCGTCGTGCGACACCACCATCAGCTGGCGCCAGGCGATGTTCTCGCCTATGGTGCTTCGGCACGCGGCAGCCCAGACAATGGTTGTGGGCCGCGACGGCAAGCGGCAGAAACTGGTTCGCCGCGAGTCGGTGCTCACCGACGGCGACGAGGAGGGCACGGTGCTGGAACCCACGCCGTGGTATCTCTCCCCGATGACAGCATCGTTATTGCTGCTGGTTGTCACCTTATTGCTAACATGGCGCGACATGAAGAAGAGGCGGCTGAGCCGCTGGTTCGACTCACTGCTGCTGCTCGCCGGCGGCATCGCCGGTTGCCTCATCGCCTTCCTGGTGATTTTCTCAAGCCACGAGGCCGTTTCGCCCAACTACAATCTGCTGTGGCTGCACCCAGTGCTACTCCTCATGGCAGTGCTGGCTTGGAGCAAGCCCGCCGCCAAGGCATACGCCTGGATGCATCTGGCAAACTTGGTGCTGATTGTGGCGATGGCTTGCGTGTGGATTGCCGGTGTGCAACAACCGAATGCGGCATTCATTCCGATGGCGGTGGCGCTTGCAACGCGATCGCTTGTCAACTGGCACATCCTTAAAAAAGGCCAACATTGAGTTCAATTACGAATCAATAATAACTTGAATGTCAGCGGTTGGATTGCCGATGACACAAGCAAAATGATGGTATTTTTGCAAAAAATAGTGAAAAAATTTGCACAATTCGGCAAAAGGCAGTAATTTTGCCGCGCAAAAGAGACGAAGAGTCCCGTTTTGTTAAGATTGTCTTATGGTGTAATGGTAGCACTGCAGGTTTTGGTTCTGCCTGTCCTGGTTCGAATCCGGGTAAGACAACCGGCTGAGGCTGAGCGAAATTCGCTCGGCCTCTTTTTTCGTTCCTTTTTCGGGGGCGGGATAGTGATTGTAGAGATAAGTGCAGGACTCGGAGGACTCGGAGGACTCAGAGTTCTCGGAGTTCTCAGAGTTCTCAGAGTTCTTGGAGTTCTCAGAGTTCTCAGAGGTCTCGGAGGTCTCGGAGTACTCGGACAGCACTTGCGCCAGTCGACGCCATTAACATTTGTTATGTGTTATTTAGATTATTTTAGCGTAAAAACTTGTAAGATTTCTTTGTCGTTTTATTGAAAGTCTGTACCTTTGCGCTGTAAATCAAGACAAATAAAAACCAATACCTATAAATAAGATGATAAAAAGGATAGTGGCGGTTGCCCTTGCCATATTGCTGGCAGCTACCGCGATGACACAGGCAGAAGAGCAGCAGAAGCGAGAATTCCGCGCGGTGTGGTTCACTACGGTGAGCAACATTGACTGGCCGAGCACCCGCGGCACGGGAGTGACGGTCGCTGCACGTCAGAAACAAGAGATGCTTGAATATCTCGACCGCTTCAAGGCGGCCAACTTCAACGTGGTGTGCTTCCAGGTACGCTCGATGAGCGACGCCATGTACGAGTCGAGCTATGAGCCCTGGTCGAGTTACCTCACCGGCAACCGCGGCGTGGCCCCCAGTTGGGACCCTCTGGAGTTTATCGTCGAGGAGTGCCACAAACGCGGCATGGAGCTGCACTGTTGGGTGAATCCCTACCGCTTCGCCAACGGCTCGCCGACAACGTGGAACACGCCCCAAGACCAGCAGCTGCGCGACTCCGGGGTGCTGTTCACCTACAACAACACCACGATTTGGAATCCGGGATTGCCGGCATCGCGCGAGCGGATTGTGAACGTGTGCCGCGAGATGATTACCAAGTACAACGTCGACGGTCTTATCTTCGACGACTACTTCTACCCTAACGGCACCCCTGCCAACAGTTCGCAGCCCGACTACCAGCTGTATGTCAACTCCGGCTCCACTCTGTCGTTCGCCGACTGGCGTCGCGAGCAGGTGAACCAGATGGTCCGCGACGTGTATAACATGGTAGCGACCACCCGTCCCGAAGTGCGCTTCGGCATCGGCCCTGCCGGCGTTGCGGGCACCGCGTCGACCAGCGCCTCTCGCTACGGCGTCACACCGTGCCCTACCGGCAGCGACTGGCAATACAACGGACTCTTCAGCGACCCTTTGGCTTGGCTCAACGACGGCGCAATCGACTATATCTCGCCCCAGCTCTACTGGAAGACCAATCACGCCACCAACCCGTTCGGTCCCCTTACCCAATGGTGGAGTTACTGCGCCAACCATTTCGGTCGCCACCACTACGCCAGCCACAACATTTATTTCATGAACAGCGACACCAACAACGAGACGTCGTGGAGCGAAATCTGCACTCAGATCAACCTTTCGCGCCAGTACAACATGGACAACGCTCCCGGCTACAATTTCTACTCGTCGAAATACATCAGTGGCCCGCTGTTGAGCGGCCTCGGCGACTACATGGTTGAGCACGTCTCACCCAAGCCGGCCATACCGCCCGCACTCACCTGGAAAAGCGCCCCGCAACTGGGCCATGTCACCGACATCGACTTCATGACCTCCGGCATGGCTTGGACCGGCACCAACGCTCCCTTGGCCAAATACGCCATCTACGCCGTGCCCTCGGAAATCACTTTCGAACAAGCGCAAAGCGAGAAATTCGGAGGCATCAAGAGCGACTATCTTCTCGGTCTGACCTATGACACCTCTTATATCCTGCCCGTAGACAAGCGCGAAGGATACTGGTATGCCATCACCATCGTTGACGGCTACAACAACGAATATGAGCCCGCCTTTTACGGCCTCGACATCGATGAGGCGACAAAAGTTTCACTCATAACCCCCGTCAACGACCAGCCAGTGAGATGGTCGCAGACATTTGCTTGGAGCGAGGCCGAGCAGGCCACGTTTCGCCTCGAGATCAGCGACAAAGCGGACTTCTCCGAAATCCCTCTGCAAATAAGCGGCATCACCGACAACGAGACCACCGTCGACCTTCATCGGTTCAACCCTAACCAACGCTACTACTGGCGAGTCATCACCTCACAGCCCAACCATCTCAACACCATCAGCGACACCGCGACCTTCGTCACCACCGAGCGCGACCCGGCGCCAGTGGCCGAACTCGTGGCACCCGCCGACGGTGCGAGTTTTGACGACAACTTCCAGTTCCAGGCACTCAAGGCGGCAGACGTCACCGCCTACACCCTTCAGGTGTCGCGCGACGCGGCTTTCAGCGACCTTGTCGCCACGGCGTCGATGACCGACGGCGGCTCCGACGTGATGACCTACGACTGCGTTGTCGCCACCCTGGGCAAAGGCACGTTTCACTGGCGCGTTGTCACCAGTGCAACCGGCTGCAACGACAGCTACAGCGAGTCACGCACATTCACCGTCACAAATATCACTACCGGACAATATGAGCCGGGCTACTTCAAGCGGCTCGACATCGACAACGACAACTACGCCGATGTAAACGGCATGAGGCTCACCAACAACTGGGTGAGAAGCATCCTCCCCGCCTACAACAACATAGAATGGGAAAACAACGGCTCGTTCAACCGCACAATGACAGTATTAGACGGCAAGATTTACGTCTCGGGACGAGTAACCAACAGCGACAACGCCGACTGCTACCTGCGCGTGTTCATCGCCGAAACCGGCGAACACCTCAACGACATCCCCCTCTCCGACGAGGTAAAAGCCAGCTATTTCCCTGTTAACAACGTGATGACCGACGATGCCGGGCATCTGCTGGTGAGCAACCTTGTGCTGAACATCAAGACCACACCCGTGTATATCCACGAGGTGGACCCGGCTACCGGTGACGTCGTGGAGCGTGCCGAACTTAGAGCCAACGACTCCTACCGCGTGGACCACGTCACCGTCACCGGCAATGTAGCCACCGGCGACTTCGACGTCTACGCCGCGTCGGCACGCAACAGCCACCTGCTGTACTGGGTGTATCGCAACGGGGTGCAGACCCAGTTCCTCGACACCCCTGTTACCGGTTTCTATCCTGAAAGCAGCACCACTTTCGGCACCGCGCCCCGCGTATTTCCTATTGGCAACAATGAGGTGATTGTGCGCAGTTCCGACAGCCACATGGCAAAGTACAATCTCGACAACGGGCAACTCGTCGACTCATTCGAGGGCACGACAGGGCTCACGCCCGCCGGCTCGATGTGCAACGGCCTTACCGCATTCACCTTCAAGGACAAGAATTACATGCTCTACGGCTACAGCGACCACCTGGGCGACAATGGCGGCTACCGCTTCATGCTTGCCAGCGGCGACAGCAACCAATACCAATCGCTGTCCCCACTATGGCAATTCCCCATGAGAGGACTTGGCACACTCAACAGCACTACAATGAGCACGCCATGCGCTGCCGTAGTATCGGGCAATGAGGTGAAACTGTACATCTTTGCCTGCGGCAACGGCCTGGCCGCCTACACTCTTAGTCCCGCTCCTGTTCAACTCAATGGAGACGTCAACCTCGACGGCGAAGTGAATGTGGGAGACGTGGGCGCCGTGTACAGCTGCATCCTCGGCGTAGACCTCACCAACATCGAGCGGGCCGACATCAACGGTGACGGCGAAATCAACACTGGCGATGTGAGCGCACTCTACCTACTTATACTCGGAAACTGACAGTGTATTATCCTCACAAATGCTGTCACAGAATAAAATAACGGCAAATTTCACCCGCCGCTAAACAAAACGCGGACGGTGTCAACATTAATAATTTTTATAAAAAATTAGTTATAATGCTTGCCAAGTCAAAAAAATGTTGTACTTTTGGCAATTAAAACAACAATTTTTCACCACGCATAGAAACTTTGTTGTTTCCCCGACAAAGCATATACAAATAATTACAAACATAAAAACGGACAAAACTGCTTATGAGAAAACAGCTACTCCTTTTGCTATTTTCTGTCTTGATGATAGGTGCGCAAGCGCGCACCATCAGCGGTGTTGTGACCAGCAGTGCCGACGGCGAGCCCGTCATCGGCGCCACAGTGCAAGTAAAAGGCACTAACCGAGGCACAGCAACCGACTTCGACGGAAAATACACTGTCGAGGCCAACGACGGCGAGACTCTGAGCATCAGTTATGTGGGCATGGAGCCCACGACTGTGAAAGTGGTCGCCGGCAAGAGCACCTACGACATCGTACTGAAGGAAAATTCCCAAGTACTGAGCGAAGTGGTTGTGACCGCCTACGGTCAAACCCAAGAGAAAAAGAAACTGAACTTCGCTGTTCAGACCCTCAACAGCGACCAAATCACCGCCGGAGCGAGCAACAACTTCGCCAACTCGCTGCAAGGAAAGGTCGCCGGTCTTCAAGTGGGCACCGGCGGAGGCTCTCCCAACAGCGACACGCAGATTGTGATTCGCGCCATCTCGTCGGTGAACAACTCGCAGAGCAACCAACCTCTTATGGTTGTCGACGGTGTCGCAATACGCGGTGCTACAGCCAACTCACTTGCCGACATCAACCCCGACGACATCCTCAACGTGAACGTGCTCAAGGGCGCAGCCGCTTCGGCCCTTTACGGACAAGAAGGCGCCAACGGTGTCATCATGATTACCACCAAGAGCGGTTCGCGCAACGGCACCGTAGAGGTGAACGCCAGCGCATCGATAGAAATCAGCAACTGCATGCGTATTCCGAAGGTGCAGCGAACGTTTATTCCCGGCTCGAAAGGCTTCTACAAGGAGAACAGCGCCAGCGGAGGCTGGGGCCCATACCTGAGTGCCACCGACAAGGTATACGACAACGTTGGCGACTTCCTGGGCACCGGTCTTCAGCAACGCTACTCTCTCAGCGTCAGCGGCGGCACCGAGAAATTCAATTCTTACGCCTCGGTAGCCTACACGATGACCGACGGCGTTGTGCCCAAGGACTACAAGAAACAACTCACGCTGTTCCTCAAAGGACAATACAAGCCCAGCGACAAAGTCACGATTCAGATGTCGCTCAACTTCGTTGACAGCCGCTCCCGCGGATTCGGCAACTCAATGTCGACACTTTACGCGTGGGCCATCAACAAGAACATGAGCGACTACAAGACCGAAGACGGCACTGTCAACTGGGCCAGCCGATACGACAACTGGGACGCACTGACCAACCTCCAGCGTCTGGAGGCCGGCGTGTCGCCCTACTTCGGCCGCTACCGCGACTGGAGTGAGAGCCACGGCAACCGCATCATGTTCAACGGCCAGATAGCCTACGAGCCCATCAAGGACCTCGTGTTCACCGGCAAGGTGGGTTACGACACCGGCTTCTCGACCTATGAGGCTTCGGTTCAGACACGTTTCGTTCCCAGCGATTTCATCGAGTTCGAGCGTTCGCTCGACGACACCGAAGGCAACGAATTCTTCGACAAGCAGTTTGCCGAGAGATATCAGGCGAACCTGAGCCGCTGGGGCGAGTACCAACTCTCACCCTCGCGCAGCTATCAGGTGACCGCTCAGTTCTTCGCCAACTACGCCAAAACCTTCGCCGAGGACTACACCGTGAACGTGTTCTACGGCATGGAATACCGCCGGAGCAAAGGTTTGAGCGCCAAGATGGGCGGTTACCAGTTCATTCTTGAAGACTTCAACAGCTTCACCAACATCAATCCCGAAACCTATCTGCAATACGCGCCCTACATCAACCACACCACCTACGACAAGTACGGCTACTTCGGTGAGGTCCGCTTCGACTATAAGGGCCTTGTTCAGGTTTCCGGTACCTGGCGTCACGACGGTTCGTCGCACCTGAAGCAGGCTTACAAGACGAGTTACTTCTACCCGTCGTTCACCGCCGGTGTGATTTTCAGTGAGCTGTTCGGATGGAAGAACAGCTGGTTCTCCTACGGTAAGTTGCGCGGCAACTGGGCCAAGGTAGGTAAGGACGCACCGGGCTACCTGTTCACCTCGTCGTACAAGAAATGGAACACCTTCCCGAATCCGGGATACGGTAAAGACCCGACAGTATCGTACGCCACCCGAGAGCTCGAGCCTGAGATGACCAGTTCTTGGGAGATTGGCGCCGACCTCCACTTCTTCGACAGCCGCACCCGTCTCGATATTGCATACTACTCCACCACGGTGGACAACCAGATTGTGAGCGTCCGCGTTTCGCCCGCATCGGGCGACATCCTCCAGACGCGCAACGAGGGACGTATCGAGAACCACGGTCTGGAGGTATCGCTGCAACAGGACATCATCCGCGGAGGCGACTTCAGCTGGACGGCATTTGCCAACTACTCGTTCAACCGCGGCAAGGTGAAGAAACTGCCCGACGACATCGTGGAGATTCAAGGCACGCAGTACGGCGACATCTTCCCCGTGGCCCGATTGGGAGGCTCCACAACCGGTATCAGCGGTAAGGACTACCAGCGCGACCCCGACGGCAACGTCATCTGCGACGTCAACGGCTACCCGCTGATCGACCCCGCCAAGGGCAACTACATAGGCAACCGCGAGCCCGACTTCCTGCTAGGCATCGGCTCCACACTCCGCTATAAGGGAGCGACTCTGTCGTTCTTGTTCGACGGCCGTTGCGGCGGCGACGTTGTCAACGTGACCGGCCGCTCGCTGATTACCAACGGTCAGAACCACCTCTACGACAAATACCGCAACCGCGAGATCATCTTCAAAGGTGTGGTTCAGAACCCCGACGGAACCTACTCCCCCAACACCACCCCCGTGGTGCTTGATCAAAACTTCATCGGCAAATACTTCGACGCAGTGTCGTCCAACTTCATCGAAGACGGTTCATACATCCGTCTGAGCTATGTCACCCTGAGTTACGACTTCTCGTCGCTGCTGAAGAAGAACTGGCCCATCAAGGGTCTTACCTTCACGGCCACTGGCCGCAACCTGTTCCTACTTACCAAGTACACGGGCAACGACCCGTCGATACTTGCGGGAGTGAGCGGCGGTACTGGCGCCATGGGTATCGACAACTACAACGTTCCGTCGACGCGAAACTTCAACTTCGCGCTCAAGGCCACGTTCTAATCGACTCGGTTTTTATTCATCACAAGAAAAGAGAATTCGCATTATGAATAAATTCAAACTTATCATATTATCAGTGTTACTGGCCATGGCGGGAACGAGCTGCGAGGACATCCTCGACGAGAACGTCAACCCCGACAAGGCACACGTACTTATGGCCGAGGAAGGACTGCCAATCATCGTGTTCTACGCGCAGCAAACCGTCTACGACCATGCCGAGTATTACAACTACCTGTCGCAGATGCTCACCACAGGAGGCAAAAGTTCTGTAGGTGCCTATTCCTACAAATGTGAATGGGAGTTCCTGACGATGAACCGCCACCCGCAGTGGCGCCGGCACTTCTACGACATAGGCACCAACGGCAACATCCTTATCGAGAAATCGAAAGAAATAGGTTCTCCGAACTATGAACTCATCGTCCGCACCATCCAACTGATGTCGACGCAACTCACTACCGACGCCTTCGGCGACATGCCCCGTGAGAACGCGTTCGTGTCGACGGCTCCTACCTACGACGAGCAGAAAGACATCTACGCGTGGATGATGGAGGAGGCCGACAAACTCATCGCGATGTATGAGGACGAGTCGATTACCAAGAACCCCAACAACAAGACCATCACCAAGGCCCAGGACCGCGTCTACGCCGGCGACCTCGAGAAATGGAAAGGTCTGGTATATGCAGTGAAGGCACGCCTTCTGTTGCGCAATCTGCCCAATGTGGACCGCAGCGCCGCCACGTGCAACAAGATTATCGCGGCCGCCGACGCAGCCATCAACCAGTGGCGCAAAGGCGACCTGCTCTACGGTGAGTGGTTCGGCAACGAGCCACGATACAAGTTCGACGGCGGTACTGGCGAGCAGAACTGCCCGTGGTCGGTAGCCAAGCCGGTAATCAACAGCTGGGAGTCACGTTCCAACCTATTCGACTCGGCTATTCCCTCACGCTATTTCATGGTCGACGTGCTCGGTCTGAGTTCGCCTGACAACGACGACAACATGGGCACCTACCAGGGCGGCCGCACAGGTTCGTTTGACGGCTACGCCAACGACCCCCGCTGCGTGTTGCTGATGATACCCAACGACGGACCGAAGAGCCAGACCAACACCACGGTGCAGGCCGTGAAGATGCGTTGCCTCGACAACAACATTGGCATGAGCACCAGCTACAAGATCACCAACTATCCCAGCCTCTATATGGGTGCGTACGCAGGAAGCACCAGCGGTTACAACCCCATCTTCACAATGGAAGAGCTGTACTTCATCAAGGCCGAGGCTGAATACTGGCTCGGGAACAAGACCCGCGCCTGCGAGCTCGCCAAGGAAGCTACCGAACACAACATCCAGCGCCACCTCGACTTCTTCCTGGAGAACTATCCGAACGCTTACTCCAGCCCGACCAAGAACGACATCTATCCCGGCGAGGCGAACAAGGGCGGCACTCCCGGATATGTGGCACAGGAATATTGGGATGCCCAGCTGAACGCGTTCCTCAACAACGAGGAAT
>JBGUHM010000079.1:0-6857 GCA_045112115.1 Sodaliphilus sp.
GGCGAAGTCGTACAGATCGAGGCCGTTCTCGCGGTCGAGCTCCTTGCCGCCGTATTTGTAGGGCTGGAAGTCGTCGGGCAGCGGCGCAGCGGTCACCGTCGGCGTCCTCATCAGCATGCCGTATGGGTAGTAGTCGCTGCGCTCGTGCTGGACTCCGTACTGGTCGATGACCGCACGGCGGTTACCCTGGAAATCGGATACATAAGCGTAGAGCGTGTCGTTTTTCATAAACCCCGCCGGCGTGAGCACGCGCTCGAGGCAGCTGTCGAGGTAGATGTAGTCGCCGCAGTAGTCGCGCCTGTACACTGTCGTGTACAAGTCCCCGGAATACCCTGGGTCGACTGGAGTAACGAGGCTGTCGCCGGGGACGATTACATGGTCGCCGCCGCCCTGCGGCTGAGCGGTCGACCCGGGCACCAGCGGCTGCGGCGGGATGATCATAGTGTTGCTCACCTTGTACACCGTCGACAGCCTCCTGCCCTCGGCATCGTAGGTGTAATAGTTGGCATGGCCGTCGCTGAAGGTGATTCTTGCCGGCAGGTTGAGCAAGTTGTACTTAATCCCGGTGATGCCCTTGTTTCGGTCGCACGTCATATTGCCGTTGGCGTCCCACGTGTACTCCGTATTCTTGTTCGCACCGTCACGGAAATCCATAGCGCCGGCGTAGGTGAGCTCAAGCTCGCTGTCTGCCACTTTCTTCAGCCGGTTGCCATCGTAGGTCAACGTGAGATTGTCAATCAGCCCGTACTCATCGGGATACGAGCCGTAACGCTCGGTGACACCGTAACGGCTGATTGCCGTGATATTGGAATTGCCGTCATAGGAATAAGCAGTCGAGAAGTTGGCCAGGCCGCCCATAAGCTGGCCGTAGAAGGTCGCTGAGCTTAAACGGTCCATCCCGTCGTAGGCGAAAGAGTAGCTGCCTGTGGCCACGTCACGGTTATCTTTCCAGACTATCGCGCTCACATTTCCGTTGTAGCTCGGCGCCACACTTTGCAGGTAGGACGAGCCGTAAAGCAGTTCCTGGCGGAATACCTGGGGACAGTTGATGAGGTTCACCCAACCGCGCACGTTGTAGCCGTAATCGATGCGGCGCACATTGTTGAGCAGCGACAGGCGGCTCAACTGCCCGATGTCGTTGTAGGTGTTGGCCGTAAGGACTACCGGTGTGCCGCCGTCGTGCTGGAGCGTGGTGGACTGGAGACGGTCGAGATTGTCATACTGATAAGAGTATATGTCGACGAACGCCGTGTCCTGCGTCGAGTGCTCGTGCCGTATGGTCAGCGGCTTGCCCGTGAATGAACGGTGATAGTAATAGTTGTCGTACCCGCCCAGATGGTTTTTCACGCGGCTCTGAACAATGTTGCCGCGGGTGTCGTAGTAGTAAGACTTGGGCAGCAACTGCCCGATTGTGCCATTTGGCTCAAGAACAGCCGTGTACGTCACCAGCAACTTGCCGTTATACATACTTGAGCCGGTATGGTGGCAAGTGTCAAATCCTTCGACAGCATGAAAATACAACTGGGTGTAATCGTCTCCGATATTGGTGAGATAATTGGGGGTATCGTAATTATAGCGCGACAGCACGATTCTGTCGCTCAGATTTTCGTGAGACCTGAACCCGATAACCTTTTGCGGTTCCCATGTCAGAACTTTCTTATAGTCGATTCTTTTGGAATAACCGCTCACGTTACGGGTTGTCTCGGGCACAAGACCTTTCTCGACCACACGTCCCCAGATGTCGTAGGAGTAGTAGGACCACCTGCATGAATCGCGTTGGTTCCCGTCCTGTGAGAACACCACACGGTTGGCTTCGTCGTATTCGAGCAACATAGGTTCACAGCCGGGCAGTTTCTTCGACACGCATCTCTTGCGGTCGTCGTACTGATATACATAGCTGTATTTAGAAATCACATCGCTGTTGTCACTCATCGGCGCGCCGTTGGGCTGAATCGTCTTGCTCGCCTCGGGAGGCAGGACATAGCGCAGGTCGCCGGAGTGGTCGTACACGAAATAAGTGTCGGCATATTGGCCGGCTGTCTCGTCAATGCAACGGCGCTGCAACACCTCCCGCCCCGCGATGTCCTTGAAACTGAACATCGCGTGATTGTCCTCGTCGGTCACTTTCGTCACTTCCAGCTTTCCGGTTTCCACATAGCCGGTGCACGAGAGCCCCGACTCCGTCACGTTGAATTTCAGGCAACGAAGCGGGCCGCTTGTCTGTTTGTTGGTGAAGCGTTCTGTTTTCACTGTTTTCTGGCCGTTATGCCACATGCGGCCCGGACCGCACACCGAAACAGGCCTGTTCAGCGGCGAGTTGTCGTAGTTTGTGGTCTGGTATGGCATAGTGTCGAAGCACATGTCATCGTAATATTCAACGGCGCTCTGCTTGTATAACCCGATGTCCCCAGCGTCGGCCCCGTTGATGGGGGCTGGCATCCAAGCGTCGGACGGGCGCCCCGAAAGGTCATACTCCTGCAATGTCGCGAAACACTGCTGACCGTTGTTAGTCACCGACATGTATTTGCGCCCCAGACCGTCGTAGTAGTCCGTGGTGATCACCGAGTCGTTCGGGCTGAGCATGGTTTTGGTCGAGACAGTGTTGTAGCTGTTCTCAACCATTGCCTTTGCCGTTACGCCGAAGCACAAAACGGCAAGCACTGCCATATTTCTAACATTATAACCCATAATGACTCTGCTTGAACGTCTTATAGTCATAATCAAACTTGAACATCAACCTTTTCGAATCATCATATACCTTGTGAAGATTTCTTGTTTTTGCATCAAAATCATAGTATGTGGCTGTCCCGCCTTCGCTAACCGTGGCCACCACTTCGCCATAGCCGTTGTACACATAACCAATCATCCGGGGGCAATAGCCGCCGTTGGCGGTGATGGCCTTGAAAGCGTTGACCCAAGTGTCGGGGCTGACACTGCCAGGCGGTTGGTGCAACAATGCCTCAACCGCGTTGGTACCGGCCGCGGGAGTCTGCATTATCAGCACCGGCCAGCAGTCGTTCCGCATCCAAAGGTATTGGATGAAGTATTCGCCTTCAGGTGTCGACCTCAGAATCTGCCCTCTCTTTGAATAAGTGTTGAATGTGTTGACCGTGTCGCGGGTGTTAGGATAATTTATCACCTCGTATTTCGGCAATAGAGGATAATATGTGTGGTTAGTCTGGGTTATTATAACGCTGTCGAATTCACTGTATAGAGTCTCTTTGCTTGAGATTATGTTCCCATTCACGTAAACATTCTCTCCCACAGGGGCAACCATGAAATCCTGATATGTCAAGGTTGTTCGGTTATCGTTGCACTCAAAAGGATATGTGAATTCTTTTTCCTGGCTGTCCCCGGCCCTTGACTGTCTCACACTCTTCAGCACCCGCAATTGAGTTTCATGGTTGTACGGCGACGACATTTGAAGGCTACGGTTGCTGTATGTGAGACTTGTGGTGTCAAGCATAAAGCCGTCGTCCAACAAAGTCTTCTCTTTTTTGGAAATCAAATCGCAACGATTGTGATACAGGTAATATTCTCTCCCCGGATAATAGGTGAATGAGCCGCTCTCGCCACTGAAAGCCGCCTGGAAGTTGGCGGCGTGGCTATGTTCGTTCTCCACCTCTCCTCGCGAACGATAATTGAACGTGGTCTCCTTGACAAGTGTGCCAGTACTGTCGAAAGCGGTCTCATTCAACAACCTGCCCCGCCAGCTGTCATGTTCGGTGAATTTGTCGTAGGGTGACGGAGCCGTTGTGTTTATGCTTCCCGTGACGCTTAGCTGATACATCATGGACTGATCGGAAAGGTTGAAATAGCGGTATCGTTTCTTGCCGCCGCCATTGTAGTTCTCCGTGACGCAGGAATAGCCCAATGGCACGCCGATGGAATTTGTCAATGGAACTATCGACTGGGTTTGCAGTGTTGTCACACTCACTTGGGCATTGCTGTCATAAGTCGTGGCGGCCCAGTCCTGCCATAAATAACGTGGCTTGGCATACAGTTCGCCGCTTGAAACGGTATTGTTGTCGGGCATGGTGTACTCGAATGTGCGACGTTGCAACAGACGGGTGCAGGTTGTATCCTCATACTCGCTGATGCTTTTGATTCTCAGACCGGCGCCGTATCCGCCCGACTGTTCAAAACCGGTTTTGCCTTCGTTCAGATATTTAGAGTACCTGTTTGACTCAAACTCCAAGACGCTGACGCCTCCCGTGGGATAGGTGATTCTCGACAACGAGCCGTATCTTACGCAAAGCGTGTCGCATTCACGATTGTTGAGAAGCTGCTGGTTTAGCGAGGTTAAGTCACAATTCCCGTTATTAGTCACATAACTGCGGCCATTGTAGTAACCCCAATGGTCAACATCCGAAGTCAATGCGCTAACAGGTAGATATTCCTTGTTGAAATAATCAAATTTATACTCATTGTCCCAGCTGTCTTCATCGTAGCCCTTGTAACTACGTCGTATATTCGATATGAAGCAACGGCCGTTGTCATCATATTTTATCCGGTAAAAATGATTGTTGTAATCATTTATTGAGATTGTTCTAAGCCGCATAAGCCCCATGCGCTCTAACAAGCTGTCGTACGGATTCGCTTGTGGGTCGGCAAAATATTCGCTGAATTGCGGGTCTTGAAGATAGTAAAACTCTTTATGCTCGTCGGTTGTCTTGCTGACTCTGTTTTTCAGCTGGTTGTACCAATCGTTGGATAATGCTTCGTTTGTAGCGTTCGCGTACAGTTGACGTAACCCCTTAGGGTTCGGCTCGGAGTAAAAATTCACCGCTAATCCATCAGCTCCTTCTATCTTAGTGAGGTAAACAGGGGCGTCCAGCTGCATGGAATATGGCAGTTGCCAATTGGACGAGCCGCTCACACCGCCGTAATGTCCCCCAAAGAAGTTGGATGCCGATTCTGTCTTGATTGTTGTGCAGTAGTTCCGAAACACCTGTGCGCAGAACGGAGCCCGCTGGTAAGTCAGTTCGTATAAGGTGTTGCCGAAACGGTCAATCACCTTTGTCAGATACCAACTGGTTGCAATCCATGAGGCGATATCCTCGTTGTCACCCATCGAAAGGAACGGTGTGGTGTATTCAATGGCATAAGTATAACTGTTTTCTGGTACGTTCGTGTTTTTCTGTAAATTGCCAAACTCATAAACTATACCGTTTTCATCTCGCAGGCGAAAACCGCATATGGTTTTTGGCTGGTTGCGCTGGTTGGCAGTTCTTTTAGGATAATCTTCTATAAATGGTGATTTATACGACTTCTCGTTGGTGATGTCAAAGAGAACTTCAAAATTCTCAGCGCTTTCCACTTTCCACTCGCCGTCATTCCCCAAAAAGAACTTGCCGCTATGGCCCATGAAGTTGAAATAAAACATATCGGGCTCATAGTCGAACATATTCCACACAAGATGCTCTCTCAGGTCATTGATGTATAATAGGTCCGAGTCCAGTTTGTTATGATTCTTGAAATAGCTTGTCGGCCGTCTGTTGCTCGGATAGCCGGGAAGGCCTGTCGGATATTCGAATTCGTCGGCCTCGCCGTTCACTTGGCGCGTGATGACTCCGCCGGCGCTCAAAGTCCAGTTATAACCCGTCCAGCCCGGAAGTCTGTTAAGCTGAACGCCTCTTGAATCATATTCGAACCGGATCGGCATCTCAACGCCACGGACGTTCATCGTGTGAATCGGGATGGTTATATCCGGGCTGCCGGTATAATATGACACGGGGATATCGCCGTAACGGCCCAAATCAGCCGCTGTTGGCGTGGGCGCGTTGAACGGGGGATTGTTTATTACCTGCGCATGACTTGTGATTGAAATCAGCGAATATAACAACAATAGCCAAACGGTTGTATTTACACCTTTGTTCGTCATTTTATATGAAAGCGTTTTGTCTCCTGGCAATCGCCAGTGTTGACACTCAATATGTAATCACCTGTGGGCAATGATGATGTGTCAATTCGTTTGTTAAATAATCCTGTTTCCTCGGAATAACTCGCGAACACGCGCCCGTGCAAGTCGCACAGAACAATGTTAAAACCTTCACCCGGAATCGAACCGGATTGAATATTGACCGTTACCAAAATGAAGCCATCTCCGATATCGATGTTGAAATCCCGTATCTTTGGCACGTTGCTGTTGTCTGCACTGCCGTCCGTAATGTTTTGCGACACTGGTGCCGACTGGGATTTGACTTTCTTCGCGGGTGTTCTTGTGGGTGATGAAGTCGACGCGACCGCATCCTCCTGCGCCGACGGAGGACATATGTACGCCACGGAGTGCTCCGATACATCTTGCCCATGAACACAGTATCTTATCGTCTCCACCCTCGCAAGAGGATGGCAATAGTCCTCGTGCCACCACTTATAACATATCCGGTTGAATTGCAGCACGCTGTCATTTCGTATGGCAAATGTTTTTGTCTGGCGGTTCTCACTGACAGTCATAGGGCCGCTCATCATCTCGCAAGTCATCAGGACATTGGTCAGTGTGTCGTCGGGCAGAATCAGTGTCCCGAAATCATGAGCCGTAATAGAGTAGCTTCCCGCCAAATCCAATGCGTTGTTTCCGCAATAGTTGCCGCAGTAATGGTAGCCGCCTGACTGTCCGTCGGAAAGAGTAAAAGGAATCCGGCCCGCAACAATCGGCGCAATATAATCGTTGAGCGTGAAATACGGGTTTTCCGTGCTTGTCATCAGCAAAGTGTCCCCTTTGATCTTGTACATCGTTTGAGAACCGTTCCATACCCTCACCAGAACCGAGTCGCCGAAATTCCGCCACCGCTCATCACAAAAATCCTCCACCACGACATTCGACAAATCCCACACATGCCGCCCTTCCACACTGG
>JBGUHM010000080.1:0-17256 GCA_045112115.1 Sodaliphilus sp.
CACGCCGATGGTACTGCGAAAGTGGGAGAGTAGGTAACCGCCCCTTAAACGAAGGCCGCGACACTCGAAAGAGAGCCGCGGCCTTTATTTTTTTATGTTACTGCTACATCAGTATTTACGGTATCCCACATAGGAGTAGAAGTCGCTGTTGCGAGAGAGGAGCAGGCCGTCAGAACCAAAGTCGTAGTAGATTGTCTCGGTTACGTCGTCGTCGTAGCGGATATACAGCTCGCGGCGGTTTCTGTCGCTCCATATGAAGCCCACACTGGTCCATTGTCCGCTGTTGTTGTAGTAGCTGTAGACGCCGGTGCGGTTGTAGTAGAACTCGTAGGCGTCAATCTTCTTGCTGTCGATGTTCCAGCGGTTGTTGCCTTCCACCTCAAATATTGACTGCCAGCGACCTATCACCTCGCTGTTGTTGCTGTTGCGCTCGTAGCCTATGTAGTTGTAGAAGCCGTAGTCACGTGAGATGAGCAGGCAGCCGTTACGGTCGAAGTCGTAGTAGATATCCTCTCGCTTGCCGTCGGCATACTCAATATGCGCCACGCGGTCGTAGCGGTCGGCGTGCCAACGGAAGTTCACCTCAATCCATTCACTGTGGCCCGAGCGGCTCACGTAATAGCCGTATACACCGCGGTTGTTGTCGTAGAACGTGTAGGTGTCAACCTCGCCGCTGTACAGGTCGTACACGCCTTTGCTGTCGCGCGCGAAGGTCGATGTCCAGTCACCCAGCAGACGGCTGTCGTAGTCGTTCCAAAATTCGCTGTTACAGGATGTGAGCGACAGCATGGCGACAAGCGCCAGAGTCATCGAGAAGTATAGTTTTTTCATCGTTATAGTGTTTTAGTAGTTATTAATTCATTGTTTTGAGTGTGCAAAGTTAGCATTTTTTTAGATATAAACGAAAAATAGTACCAACTTTTTTTCTCTCTCTTGTTCTTTAAGACTCTCTTGCTATATATAAGTTTAATGTGTAGCCAAACAATATCCCCTGCCTGAGGGCAAGGGACATTGTTTTGTCGTCGTCTCAAGATGCTTAGTCTTTCTTGAGAAGGTCGCGGATCTCGGTGAGGAGTTTTTCCTCGGCACTGGGTTCGGGCTCGGGTTCAGGCTCAGCCTCTTTCTTCTTTGTGAGCTTGTTGATACCCTTGAGCATTAAGAAGATACAGAAGGCAATAATCAGGAAGTCGACGGTGTTCTGGATAAACGTTCCGTATTTGAGCACTGCGGCGTTCTCTCCTTCTCCAATCTTGACGAAAAGCTTTGTGAAGTCCACATTTCCGGTCAACATACCGATTGCCGGCATCAGAATGTCGTCAACAAGAGAACTAACGATTTTGCCGAAAGCACCACCGATGATAACACCGACTGCCATGTCCATTACGTTGCCTTTCATGGCAAACTCCTTGAATTCCTTAATAAATCCCATAATGTTAAATAACTTATTAAAAATTAATAATTAAGTGAGTTTTTCGAACCTCTTTGCGGCATTGGCGAAATATTAAACAATCTTAATTGTTTGTCTATTTCCCAATTTTTTGGTTTCGAAATGTATTGAAAACCAAAAAAAAGTATTATTTTTGCAGCCGCAAGTGAAAAGCTTTTATTGCTTTTCACGGTCACAAAAGTACGAAATAAAAATTAAATAAACACATTTTTTTACAAATTATTTATCTAAACATTTAATTATGGCTAAGATTAAAATCGGTATTAACGGCTTTGGACGCATTGGCCGTTTCGTTTTCCGTTCCACTCTCGAGGAAGCTAACGTGAATGACGTAGTTGTTGTAGGTATCAACGACCTTCTTCCTGTTGATTACATGGCTTACATGCTGAAGTATGACACCATGCACGGCCAGTTCAACGGCGACATCGAGGTAAAGGACGGCAAGCTTATTGTCAACGGCAATGAAATCCGCGTTACCGCCGAGAAGGATGCAGCCGACCTGAAGTGGGACGAGATCGGTGCTGAGTACATCGTTGAGTCCACCGGCTTCTACCTGACCATGGACCTGGCCGAGAAACACCTGCAGGCCGGTGCCAAGTATGTTGTTCTGTCAGCTCCCTCGAAGAAGGGTGACGACGGTCGTCAGGCCGACATGTTCGTATGCGGCGTGAACACCGACAAGTATGCTGGTCAGACTATCGTGTCGAACGCTTCCTGCACCACCAACTGCCTTGCTCCTATCGCAAAGGTTCTGAACGATGCTTTCGGTATTGAGAACGGTCTTATGACCACTGTTCACTCGACTACCGCTACCCAGCGCACTGTCGACGGTCCGTCGCTGAAGGACTGGCGTGGTGGCCGTGCCGCCGCTGGCAACATCATCCCGAGCAGCACTGGTGCCGCTAAGGCTGTTGGTAAAGTTATTCCCGAGCTCGATGGCAAGCTCACCGGTATCTCGATGCGCGTTCCTACCCTCGACGTGTCGGTTGTTGACCTGACCGTGAACCTGAAGAACCCCGCCAGCAAGGCCGACATCTGCGCAGCTATGAAGAAGGCTGCCGACGGCGAGTTGAAGGGTATCCTGGGTTACACCGAGGACAAGGTCGTGAGCAGCGACTTCCTGGGCGACCCGCGTACGTCGATTTTCGATGCCGACGCTGGTGTGTACCTGACCGACAAGTTCGTGAAGATCGTATCGTGGTACGACAACGAGATCGGTTACAGTCACAAGGTGATCGACCTGATCAAGATCATGAAGAAATACAACGGCTAATCGCCCTTGTAGCTTCGTGAAAGAGAAAGCGAGACACCCGTCACGCCACATCATGGGGCTGGCGGGGTCTCTTTTTATCAACCATTCAATATCCCAAACAGAATATGAGCGAGCAGAAGAAATTTAAGCGAACCTTGGTGACCACGGCGTTGCCGTATGCCAATGGCCCCGTGCATATCGGTCACCTTGCCGGCGTGTATGTGCCGGCCGACATCTACACCCGTTACCTTCGCCTTCGCGGTGAGGACGTGATAATGGTTGGCGGCAGTGATGAGCATGGCGTGCCTATCACCATCAAGGCGCAGAAAGAGGGTGTCACCCCTCAAGACATCGTTGACCGTTACCACGCTATCATTAAGCAGTCGATGGCGGGGCTGGGCATCTCATTTGATGTTTACAGCCGCACCACAAGCGCCATGCACCGCGTGACGGCCACCGAGTTCTTCCGCAAGCTGTATGAGAACGGCGAGTTCATCGAGAAGACGAGCAAGCAGTTCTACGACGCCGAGGCCGACCAATGGCTTGCCGACCGTTATATCGTGGGCACCTGCCCGCGTTGCGGCAACGAGAACGCCTATGGCGACCAATGCGAGGCCTGCGGCTCGTCGCTGAACGCCACCGACCTTATCAACCCTCACAGCGCCATCACAGGCAATGTTCCCGAACTGCGCGAGACACGCCACTGGTATATGCCGCTCGACAAGTGGGAACCGCGTCTGCGTGAATGGATTCTCGAGGGTCACAAGGAGTGGAAGCCTAACGTCTACGGCCAGTGCAAGTCGTGGCTCGACGGCGGCCTGCAGCCGCGTGCGGTGACGCGCGACTTGAACTGGGGCATCCCCGTGCCTATCGAGGGAGCTGAGGGCAAAGTGCTCTATGTGTGGTTCGACGCTCCCATCGGTTACATCAGCAATACCAAGGAGTTGCTTCCCGATACTTGGGAAAAATACTGGAAAGACCCGGAAACCCGCATCATCCATTTCATCGGCAAGGACAACATCGTGTTCCACTGCTTGATATTCCCGGCTATGCTCATGGCCGAGGGTACCTATCAGTTGCCGGAGAATGTTCCCGCCAACGAGTTCCTTAACCTTGAAGGCAAGAAGATTTCGACGAGCAAGAACTGGGCCGTGTGGCTCAATGAGTATCTCGAGGAGTTCCCCGGAAAGGAGGATGTTCTGCGCTACGTGCTGACGGCCAACGCCCCCGAGGCCAAGGACAACGACTTCACTTGGCGTGACTTCCAAGCCCGTAACAACAATGAGTTGGTGGCTATCCTTGGCAACTTCGTGAACCGAGCCATGGTGCTTACCCACAAGTACTTCGACGGTGTGATTCCCGAGGCTGGCACTCTTGAGCAGGTCGACATTGACGCTATTGCTGAGTTCAAGGGCGTGAAAGGCACTCTTGGCGACAACATCGAGACCTTCCACTTCCGCGAGGCACTGAAAGACGCGATGAATCTTGCCCGTATCGGTAACAAATACCTGGCCGACACCGAGCCGTGGAAACTCGCCAAGACCGACATGGCGCGTGTGAAGACCATCATGAATGTGTCGTTGCAGATTGCCGCTAACCTGGCAATCGCTTTCGAGCCGTTCCTGCCGTTCACTGCCGTCAAGCTTCGCAAGATGCTGGGCATGAATGAGGCACAATGGGACCGTCTGGGCGACATCGACATCCTGCCCGCTGGCGCTGCTATCGAGAAACCCGAGCTGCTGTTCGAGAAAATCGACGACAGTGTGGTCGAGGCTCAGGAAGCCCGCTTGGCCCGCATCGAGAAAGAGAATGAACTGAACAACTACCGCCCGAAGGAAGTGGCTGCGGAATGCTCGTTCGACGATTTCTTGAAGCTCGACATCCGCGTGGGAACCGTCACCGCCTGCGAAAAGGTGAAAAAGGCCGACAAACTGCTGAAACTCAGCATCGATGACGGTATGGGCGGACGCACCATCGTGAGCGGTATCGCCAAGAGCTATGCTCCCGAGGATTTGGTGGGCAAGCAGGTGTGCTTCATCGCCAACTTCCCCGCCAAGCGCCTGAAAGGCATTGAGTCGCAGGGTATGGTGCTCACCGCCGAGGATGCCGACGGCTCGCTGCATGTGGTCACTCCATCGGGTCCCACACGCAACGGCTCCACGGTGTCTTGACCGTGTGGCATGGCGTTGACATCGCAACGCTAGGTACGAAACTGATAAAAGGCACGGCTCCGGTTTTGGGCTGTGCTTTTTATGTATTGTAAAAAAATGACTGTAAGAAAGGTCGTTATTGCCGGAATTTTTGTAATTTTGCAAGTTGAATAAAACCGACAAAACGAAAAACTAACATAAATAGCTATGAATGTATCATTTAAGTGGTTGAAGGATTACCTGGACCTGGACATGACGGCTCAGGAGGCAGGCGATGCTTTGACTTCGTTGGGCCTTGAAGTGGGCTCGGTTGAGGAAGTCGAGTCGATACGCGGCGGTCTCAAGGGAATAGTAGTGGGCGAGGTGGTATCATGTGAGATGCACCCCGACAGCGACCATCTGCATGTAACACGTGTCGACCTGGGCAACGGCGAGGAGCCCGTCCAGATTGTGTGCGGCGCGCCTAATGTTGCCGCCGGTCAGAAAGTGGTGGTAGCCACTGTTGGCACCGTGCTTTACGACGGTGACAAGGAGTTCGTTATCAAGCGTTCGAAGTTGCGCGGTGTGGAGTCGTTCGGCATGATTTGCGCCGAAGACGAGATTGGTGTGGGCAACGACCATTCCGGTATCATTGTGCTTCCGCAGGAAGCCAAGGTGGGCACTCCGGCCGCCGACTATTACGGTCTGGAGAGCGACTGGGTGATAGAGGTTGACCTCACGCCGAACCGCATCGACGGTGGCTCGCACTATGGCGTGGCCCGCGATTTGGCGGCATGGCTTCGTCGTCATGGCCAGCCGGCGAACCTGCATCGCCGCAGTGTGGAAGCCTTCAAGACCGACCGCGCCGACGGCTTTGTCACCGTAGAGGTGGAGAATGCTGAGGCCTGCCCGCGTTATTGTGGCCTGACTATCCGCAACGTGAAAGTGCAGGAGAGCCCCAAGTGGCTGAAAGACTACTTGACGGCTGTCGGCCAGCGCCCCATCAACAACATCGTGGATATCACCAACTACGTGTTGCTGGGCACCAACCAGCCGTTGCACTGCTTCGACCTGAACCACATCACCGGCGGGAAAGTGCGCGTGAAGACCTGCGACAAGGGCACGAAATTCGTAACCCTCGACGGCGTTGAGCGTGAACTGAGCGACCGCGACCTTATGATTTGCGATGGCGAAGGAACCCCGATGTGTATCGGCGGCGTGTTCGGCGGACTGAACAGCGGTGTGACGGAGGCCACAACCGACATCTTCCTCGAGAGCGCCTATTTCGACCCGACGTGGATTCGCAAGACCGCCCGTCGTCACGGCTTGAGCACCGATGCCTCGTTCCGCTACGAGCGCGGCATCGACCCCAACGATGTGGTGTATAACCTGAAGTTGGCCGCCCTGTTGGTGAAGGAACTTGCCGGTGGCGAGATATGCGGCGAGGTGATTGACATCAAGGCTCACGACTTCCCTGGCTTCGAGGTCTCGCTGCGCTACGATTATGTAAACAGCTTGATAGGCAAGACTCTGACACCCGACGAGGTGAAAACCATCGTTGAGAGCCTCGAGATGAAGATCGAGAGCGAGGATGCCGACGGCCTGCAGCTGACGGTTCCCACCTACCGCGTTGACGTTCGTCGTCCGTGCGATGTGGTTGAGGACATCCTTCGCGTGTACGGCTACAACAATGTGGAAATAGGTGACAGCGTGCATAGCAGCTTGAGCAACAAGACTATGGCCGACTTCTCGGACGAGATGGCCGACTTGATCAGCGAGCAACTTACCGGCGCCGGTTTCAACGAGATATTGAACAACTCCCTCACAGCTAAGGCATATTACGAGAACTGCGAGGCTTATCCCGAGGCCAACTGCGTGCATCTGATGAACCCGCTGAGCAGCGACCTGTGTCTGATGCGTCAGACCCTGCTTTTCGGTGGCTTGGAGAGTATCTGCCGCAATGTAAACCGCAAGAACGCCAACCTGCGTTTCTACGAGTTTGGCAACGTGTATCACTTCGATCCCGAGGCCGACAACAGCGAGAAGGCGCTCGCCCCCTACAGCGAGCATGGCGCCCTGGGCCTGTGGATTACTGGTTCGACGCACGGAGAGAGCTGGCTTGACAAACCTCGCGCCACAAGTGTGTACGACGTGAAAGCTGCCCTCGAGGGTGTGTTCGCCCGTATGGGCATCAACAGCCGCGACCTCGTTGTAGAGCAATTTGCCAACGACTGTTTCGAGACCGGCTTGTACTATAAGAACCGTGGCGGCAAACTGCTTGCCACGCTGGGCGTAGTTGGCTCACAGGCTCTTAAACTCACCGATGTTGACCAACCGGTGTATTTCGCCGAGGTGGACTGGGTGTTGGCCTGCCGCATGTCGTCGCGCAACAAGGTCGTGTACAGCGACTTGGCTAAGACGTTGCCTGTTCGCCGCGACCTGGCTTTGCTCGTCGACCGCGAGGTGAGCTACGAGGACATTCGCCGTGTGGTGCAGCAAAGCGAGCGCAAACTGCTTCGTGAGGTCAATCTCTTCGATGTGTACGAGGGCAAGAACCTGGAGGCGGGCAAGAAGTCGTATGCGATTTCGATACTGCTCCAAGACGACGTCAAGACGCTTCAGGACAAGCAGATTGACGCTGTGATGAAGAAAATCGTGATGAACCTTGAGAAGCAGGTAGGCGCCCGTCTGCGCTAATAGCGATGATACTCGATTTCGACCAGATTGAGCGAAAGGAACTGCCGGAATTCAAAGGTGGCGTAGGTGTGTTCCGCTCCGATATGTACAGCGACCGGCTGGGAAAAATCATGCGCGGTCATCTATCACCTGGCACGTCCATCGGCCTTCATACCCATGAGGGCAATAGCGAGATTGTCTATCTCGTTGAGGGCGAGGGTGTTGTGCTTTATGATGGTGGCCGAGAGAGACTGTTGCCCGGACAGGTGCATTACTGCCCTATGGGCCATAGTCACAGCCTGCGCAACGAGAGCGACCGCGATCTCGTGTTTATCGGCATTGTTCCTGAACATCAAGTAGATAAATAATTAATAACCAAATAGAAACTCATAACTATGGGAAGAGCGTTTGAATATCGCAAAGCAAGGAAACTGAAACGCTGGGGCTCAATGTCCCGCACGTTTACCAAAATCGGAAAAGAAATCACCATGGCGGTGAAGGCTGGTGGCCCGGACCCCACAGCCAACTCTCGTCTTCGTGCGCTGATGGCCAACGCAAAGGCCGCCAACATGCCGAAGGACACCGTTGAGCGCGCCATCAAGAAGGCGAGCGACAAGGATGCCAGCGACTACAAGGAAGTAATCTACGAGGGATTCGGACCTCACGGCATCGCAGTGCTTGTAGAGACCGCTACCGACAACACGACGCGCACCGTTGCCAACCTGCGTACGGCCTTCAACAAGAACGGCGGCACGCTTGGCAATTCCGGCTCGGTGGCATTTATGTTCAGCCATAAGTGCTACTTCCACGTGGCACCCAAGGACGGCATCACTCTTGAGGACCTGGAACTCGAACTCATCGACTACGGCGCCGAGGAAATCGAGCAGGACGACGACGCAATCATCATCAGCGGAGCATTCGAGGCCAACGGCGACCTGCAGAAGTATCTCGAGGATAACGGTTTCGAGATCACCAGCAGCGAGTTTGTCTACGAGCCGGCTGACTACAAGGAGCTCACTGAGGAGCAACGTGCCGAGGTGGAGAAACTCATCGACGTGGTCGAAGACGATGACGACGTGCAAAACGTCTTCACCAACATGAACGGGTAAATCACACTTGTTCATCGATTGGCGAATCAAGCAGCTCCCGAAATCAGGGAATTGCTTGATTCGCTGTTTTTTGTGTGGTCGGGACACTGTTTTTGGGGGGCTGCATGGTGTTTTTAATGTTAAGATAGCAGTGGAAGGGTGTTGTGGGCTATAGTAATTTAGATGCAAGTGTCCTCACTAAATATTAATAAATGTTAAATATGGGGGGGTGAATAGTCTTTCGGTGAAATTTTGTAACTTTGCGGCTACAAATAACGGGTCATGGCAATGGTTAAAAGGGTTCAACCTTTTCTATGATTCAAAATAATAAATGTTTTGAACCCACTAAGATGATATGGATAAATATAAACTGCAGATTCTAAGCTTGTTGATGGCTGTGTTTCTTCCTTTTGCGGCCAGCGCTTATACCTTTGAGTTCGACGGACTGTGTTATGACCTTCAGTTTAATGATGCTGTGGTTGTCCCTAAGAATGCACCTCCTGCTGGCACAATGCATGGTATTCCCGAAGTTGGGTATTATAGTCTGACGGGAGACATCGTGATTCCTGGCACGGTCACTTACGACAACAAACAACACAAGGTCACTGTAATTAGAGATGCGGCATTCATCAAATGCAACGAGATTACGTCGGTGACGATTCCGAATACCGTCAGCCTTATGGGAGCAATTGTTTTTAAGGGCTGTAGTAGTTTGACATCGGCAACGCTATCAAGTTCTTTGACAATCGTAAATTCCGGTACCTTCCAGGATTGTATCAATCTGCAGACAGTTGTAATGCCAGAGTCGGCGCGTTATATTAATGGCGGAGCATTTGAGGGTTGCCGTAAATTGAAATCGATAACTATTCCCGGCACGGTGGAATTGATTGGTGACCATGCGTTCAAGGGCTGTCAGTCTTTGACCTCGTTGGTAATACCTGAGAAAGTTAAATTGATTGGTGGTTATGCGTTTGAAGGTTGTGACGGTGTTGTTTCTGTTTCGCTCTCCGACGGACTGGAAACAATCGGTAAAGGTGCGTTCCGCGACTGTAATATGGGTTCGGTGATAATACCTAAGTCGGTGAAAAGCATTGATTGGGAAGCTTTTGCAAGTTGTCCTAATTTAACTATGGTGGCAATCTTGAACCCAGACATTGTTATAGATAAGGAAGCTTTTGAAAGAACAGATTTGCAAAACATCTTCATTCCTGAGGGAAGCAAAACACGATTTATGGAGATGCTGCCTGAATCGCTTCACGATAAGTTGACGGAGATATAGTATAACAGATAATTTGAGATGTGTAGTCCGATGAAAAACTGAAAACGCTTTTCATCGGATTACGTTTTAGTCCTGCCGGAAATAGTGGACTTTTGGGAATTATGTGAGATTTTGAGTGTTTTTGTGCCGAATTCCGTGTTTTTTTATAGAGGTGTTGTATCTGACATTCGTTACGGCATAAAACTCTGCGGTGCGAATATCGGCTTCAACGGCCGTTTCTATACATTCCCGTATTTTCTCACGTACTTGCTAAAACGCTGGCTCCGCGGGCAGGAGTGAAAGCCTAAAGGTTTTGTCGTAGATGATTGCCGCCGTTGCTCTTGCAACGGCGGCTGATGAAGTGACTGAGGCTGTTGGGGAATGGTAGAAGCCTCTATATCAAGTAGGTGTAGCCGTAGAGACCGCTGCGGTAGTTGCGCACGAACTCGTTGCCCTCGTCGGCGGTGATTTTGCCAGCGCGGACGCTTTCTGCTACCCACGACTCGACGTTGCGGACGAGCTCCTTCGGGCTGAACTGCACGTAGTCGAGCACCTCGGCCACGGTTTCTCCGTCGATTACCTGGTCGATTTCGTAGTGGTCTTTAAAGACGTTGATGTGTACAGCGTTGGTGTCGCCGAATAGGTTGTGCAGGTCACCCAAAATCTCCTGATATGCACCTACGAGGAACACTCCGAGGTAGTAATGTTCACCGTCTTTGAGTCGGTGTACCGGCAAAGCGTGAGCTATGCCGTGGTTGGAGATGAAGTTGGTGAGTTTGCCGTCGCTGTCGCATGTGATGTCTTGTAGCGTTGCCATGCGTTCCGGCCGCTCGTTGAGTCGCCCAATGGGCACTACGGGGAACACCTGGTCGATGGCCCAAGAGTCGGGCAGCGACTGGAACAGCGAGAAGTTGCAGAAATATTTCTCTGGCAGCAATTTTGATACCGACCGTAATTCCTGGGGCGCATGTTTCATCTCGCTGGCGATGAGGTTCACCTCGCGAGCCACACTCCAGAACAGCTTTTCGACCAGAGCCCGTGTTCTCAGGTCAATCAGTCCGAGGCTGAATCGGTCGAGAGCCTCCTCACGTATTTGCAGGGCGTCGTGCCAGTCTTCGAGCAGACGTGCCTGGTTCATCTTATCCCAGATTTCGTAGAGGTCGGTAACGAGTTCGTTCTCATCCTCCCTCAGCGAGTCGTTTTCGTCGTCCCATTCAGGCAGTCCGGCAGTTTCCAGCACCTCGACTATGAGCACGCTGTGGTGTGCGGTGAGCGAGCGTCCGCTCTCGGTGATGATGTTTGGATGCTTGAGCTCGTTCTTGTTGCACGCATCCACGAGTTGGTAAACCGAGTCGTTGACATACTCCTGAATGGAGTAGTTCATGGAGTTCTCGCTTGCACTGTTGCGTGTGCCGTCGTAGTCGACACCGAGTCCGCCGCCTATGTCGATGAAGTCGATATCGAATCCCATTGTCGATAGTTGCACATAGAACTGGCAAGCTTCGCGTAGTGCGTTTTTTATGCGCCGAATTTTGGTTATTTGGCTGCCGATGTGGAAGTGAATAAGTTTCAGGCACGCCGTCATCTTGTTCTTCTGAAGGAACTCGATGGCTGTTTGCAGTTCGCTGGTGTTCAGTCCGAACTTGCTTCGGTCGCCTCCGCTTTCTTCCCATTTTCCGCTACCGCTGGCCGAGAGTTTGATGCGAATGCCTATGTTGGGCGTTATGCCCAATCGCTGTGCGACATCGCTTATGAGCTTCAGCTCGTTGAGTTTCTCGACCACGAGGAAAATGCGCCGCCCCATCTTCTGCGCGAGCAGCGCGAGTTCCACGTAGCTTTCGTCTTTGTAGCCGTTGCAAATGATGATTGAATTGTCGTTCACGCCGTTGATGTTGATGGCGAGAACCGCGTGTAGTTCGGGTTTCGAGCCGGCCTCGAGGCCGATGTTGAATTTCTTGCCGTGACTCACGATTTCCTCCACCACCTGGCGCATCTGGTTCACCTTGATGGGGTAGATGATGAAGTTCTTGGCGTTGTATTCATACTCTTTGGCCGCTTTCTTGAAGCACGACGATATTTTCTCGATACGGTTGTCGAGAATGTCGGGGAAACGCAGCAGGGTAGGAGCTGTGATGTTCCGTTGCTGTAGTTCCTCCATCACCTCTACAAGGTCAACGCTGGCGTTCGACAGTTTGGGTGTCACGGTCATGTGACCTTTCTCGTTGATTGAGAAGTACTTCAGTCCCCAGCCTTTGATGTTGTAAAGTTCCGAACTGTCTTCAATCTTCCATTTGCTGATGCTACTCATGTCTTTTTCAGTTTAGTTATCGGTTGTGTTACTTAATTCCTCGTAGGATCCCGCTCCATCATAACTGAAGAAGTGTTCTCCTCGAGTGAGGTTGTTGATATCTGATGTCTGGTTCTCCCCAACGCCCGGCTGGCCGTTGTTGAAGATAATGTTTGCGGTGTCAATATCGAAACGTGCCACCCACCATGTTTCACCGTTGCGCTCCTCGGTGTCAGTCATGAGGTCGCCTGGCCAGTCGCCGTTGACGGTCTGCACCCGTCCGCGGTCGTTCACGTACCAAGCATAGAGATGCGGAGCCTGATCGGCCTTGACGAAGATGGCGATGTTGGTCTCGGTGTCGGGCTGCGGGTCGGGGTCGGGGTCGGGGTCGGGATTGGGATTCTCCGGGTCGATTACGCTGAAACCATCGGCACCGTCATACTCAAAGAAGTGTGCGCCTCTTGTCAGGCCGTTGATGTCGCTTGTCTGGTGTCCAGTTCCACTGTTTCCGTCGTTGAAGATGATGTTGATGTTGTCGACGTCGAATCGAGCCACCCAGTATGAAACACCGTTGACGGTCTTCTGCTCGTTCATCACGTCGCCAGGCCAGTCACCGTGCTGCACCTGCACACCGTTGTCGTTTGTCCAAGCATAGAGGTGCGGAGCCTGTTCTGCCTTGACGTATACGGTGACGTATTTGCTGTCGTCGGGATCGGGGTCGGGTCCGGGAGTCTCGCCGCCATTGACGATGTAGTTATAGATGGCGCCCACGTCGCCCACGTTCACTTGTCCGTCGCCGTTCACGTCGCATTGACCTTCGCCATTGCCCAGGATGATGTTGTAGGCAGCGCCCACGTCGCCCACGTTCACCACACCGTCACGGTTGATGTCGTAGCGCATGAGATTCATATCGGGTACACCCCACTGTTCCTTGAGCCAGTTGACGCGGTTGGTGAGGGTGTTCTTGAAGTTGTTGCGTGCGTTGGCGAAGTTGCGGCTGCCGTATTGCGGCCAACGCTCGGCGTCGTAAGGAGCCGCTCCGGCGATGTAGTCCTCAAACTCGTCGATTACCTGGGTGAGTCCATCGTAATCGTAAGCCAGGAACTCATCCCAATACTTTTTCACCACCTCTTGGAAATGCGGGAACTTGGCCATTTCACCAATCCAAGTCTGTCCGTAGGGAGGATCCTGGTAGATGAACTTGCCGTTGGAGCGTCGGTAAGAGTTTCCGAAGTCCCACACGGGTCCGAAGAAGATTTTCTGTCCCACACCGCGCTCTTTGTGCCAGTAGCACGAACCGTGGAACGACTCGGCATTGTCGAGGACCTCCTGTACGATGTAGAACTTCGCCAGTTCGTCGATATCGATATAGTTCTCCCAGTCGCGGCTTTCCTTGTTGCTCTGATACAGGGCGCTGTTGACGTTGGTCACCAAGTTGGTGAGATAGGCGCGTTGTTCGTCGCTCAGTATCTCCGGGGTCTTCGGCGTGAACCAAATTTCGGTTCGTCCGTTCTCGATGATACGCACCTGTCCTTCCTCTTGATAGTTGTCAATCTCGACGAGCCATCCACCGGTAATAGCTTCCGGGTCGGTCTCCTCGTCGTTCTGTTCGGTGATATTCACACGGTCGGGGTCAACACGGATAAGTTCGGTAAGCAAGTACAGGCCAATATACTCCCCGTTAAGCATTACTTCCACAGGGTGCTGGTTAGGAGTCCATCTCATGCCCAGCCGTCGGCTGATTTCGAAGCCGATGGTGTTGCGCAGGAATCCCAGTTCATCGTCGGCATGTGCCAGCAGTCCGAAGTGCTTGCTCTTCGGCATGCCCATCAGGTCGGCTTTCTTGTCGAGTTTCAGTCGGTAGGGTTTCTTGTCGAACCCTGACCACGTGTAGTTTCCACGTCCTTTGATTTGGAGCACCAGAGGCGACTCTTTCGAGCCAAACGCCTTCACCCCCTCGATGCCCATGGGGTCGAGGTAATAGGTGGCATTGAGGTACTCCTCTTTGCTGGTGATGGGTGTGTTGTTCTCGGTGTTGATGAACATCACCGGCAGCGTGCCGCTGTAGGGTTTTTCGTCGGGGTTTTTCCACGCTCCCTGCGCCCAGTTGTCACCGCTTGTCGGGGTGTAAATCCACCCTACGGTGATTTCGGCTTCGCTGGTAGAGGTGCGTTTTTCACCGAGCGTGTTGCTGATGTAGTCTTTCACGCTCGAGAACGTCTCGGCTCGTTCTCCGTCGTCGAGAGAAGTCTCGGCGAAAGTGTAGCGATACATATTCTCCACGGTCTCCGGAATGGTGACGCTGAAGATATTGTCGCCCTCGTCGGTCATGCTGATTACGCGCGTCATGGGATTGGCGTCGGAGCCGTAAACAAACTTCACATTTCCGTAGAGAGTCTTTGAGTTGTCGAAGTAAAGTTTGCCGGCCGGAATGGTCACCGCCATCGCGTTGAAGCTTATGGCAATCATGATTGCCATAAGCCATGCCAGATGGAATAATTTTTTCATTTTTGGGCTTTAATTGTTGGTTATCAATAGTTTGTCTCTTTGTGTGCGATAATTCCGCATACAAAGGTATAAAAAAGTTGATAAATACAACAATCCGCCTTTTGTTTTTTAGGAATTATATTGATGAAACGCATGAAACGCGCTTATTCGAGCGCGGGACAGTGGGCGAATGCTGGTTTAGCGCTTGAGGCGGCGGTTCACTTTGTTGTAGACCGTTTGGTAGATCCAAGCGAAAACAAGGGAGATGGCAAGGTAGATTGCCAGCATGGTGTAGATGAAACCGGGAGTGTTGACCGCCTGGTCGATTTTGTAGAACAGCATCCTTACGATAGGGTGGAGGAGGAACACCATCATTGAAATGGAACCGACCCAACGCAACGGTGCGGCCACCCATCGGCCCATCACTTTCACGAGAGCGATGCCGCCAGCAACGACAATCGCGGGAGCCCACAGCCACAGGTGTACGTTGCAGTTCATCAGCGGCACAGCCACGAACGCCAACACGAGAATCACCCACCACTGCCAGCCGTCAAATCTGGGAATCTTGTGCTCATATCGAGCTACAAGCAGCCCGATTGAGAACGGCAGGACGCCTATAATGAAGTTGTATCGCCACACATAAAGCATAAACTGCAGGTGAAGTCCTTTCAGTGCGGGTAGTGTTCCGCACATGTACACCACGTCCATTACCAGGCCGCACCCCACGGCGAAGACTATGGGCCACAGCCATGCTTTCATTGTGTCGCGGCGGCGTGTATAAAGCAAAAGCCGGTAGATGACATAAAGCTGAAGAACGAACCCGAAATACCAGTATGGCCCGAGTATGAAACGTGTGTTGTTCCACGGCATGGGCCACGGCGAGAAGTTGATGGTCATCGAAGCCTGGAGCGGCCAGTACTCACCGGGGATAAGGTAGTTGATGTCGTCGGCCAGCTTAAGCGACGGTACGAGAGTCGAACGAGTGTCGAAGATGGGCATCAACTGCGGTTGCAGCAGCCATAAGGTAAACAGTCCGAGGCAGACGAGCACGAACAATTTCTTGTAGTGCCCCCATACAAATTTCCACTGCCCGACCTGCGGCTTATCGAGATTTGACTCATATTTCTTTACCAGACCATATGCGCTGAGGAACACAAACATAGGCACCCCGTAGTGTCCGAGGAACGAAAACCAGTGCAGCGGCCACTGCCAGTCGAAATGGGAAATGGCTTTGAAAAACGCATCGGTGTTGGCCGTGTGAATCATGTATTCGTTCTCCATCAGTCCGTCAGGTAGCCAGTGGCACACGTTGTGCAGCATAATCATCAAGATTGCCACACCTTTCATCACAGTGCATTGTTCCTTGCTTAACAGCTGATAGCCATTGCCTTTAAGTCGATATTCCATATGTTGTTCTCCCATTTTGCGCCGCAAAGTTACAACATTCCCGCTAATTCCAGTAGAAATGTGTTGAAAAACTGTAAAGAAAGACGCGCCGCCCTCTCGGGTTGACGCGTCTAAACATTTTTAACTACTTTCTGAAAATATAATTAAATAATTATTACATCTAATCGTTGTAGCTGGGGTCGTTGCGGTCGTCGCGGCGGCGGTCGTCGCGGCGCGGACCGTTGTTGCGTCGCGGACCGTTGTTGTCGCGTCGCGGGCCATTGCCATTGCCGTTGCGGCGCGGACCATTGCCGTTACCGTTGCCGTTACCCTCGCGGCGCGGACCGCCGGCGGGGCGTCGACGCTCCTCATAGCCCTCGGGCTTGTCCTGAAGCGCGCGCATCGACAGGCGGAACTTGCCGGTCTTCTTGTCAATCTCGATGAGTTTGACGGTGACCTCATCACCCTCATGCAGGCCGCTGGCCTCCATGTTCTCCAGTCGATTCCAACTGATTTCGCTGATGTGCAGCAGACCGTCGCGTCCGGGCATGAACTCCACGAAAGCACCGAACTCGAGAATCGAGCGCACAGTGCCGGTGTAGATTTCGCCCTCCTCAGGCACGGCGATGATGGCGTTGATTCGTGCCAAAGCTGCCTCGATGCTCTCCTTGTTGGAAGCAGCGATTTCGATCTCGCCGCGTCCGTCGATTTCGTCGATAGCGATTTGAGCACCGGTCTCCTCCTGGATGCCTTGGATAACTTCACCGCCCTTGCCGATGATGGCACCGATGAATTCCTTGTCGACACTCATGGTGACGATGCGCGGTACGTGCGGCTTGTAGTCCTCACGCGGTTCGGGTATGGTCTCATTGATGATGTTCAGGATGTGGAGACGACCCTCTTTGGCCTGGCGCAGAGCCTGCTCGAGAATCTCGTAGGGCAGACCGTCGCACTTGATGTCCATCTGAGTGGCGGTGATACCGTTCACGGTACCCGTCACCTTGAAGTCCATGTCGCCGAGGTGGTCCTCGTCACCGAGGATATCGCTGAGCACGGCGTGCTTGACGTTGCCCTCGTCGGTAATCAGACCCATGGCGATGCCGGCAACCGGGCGTTTCATCTTCACACCGGCGTCGAGCAGAGCCAAAGTGCCGCCACACACGGTTGCCATCGACGACGAGCCGTTGCTCTCGAGGATGTCGCTCACGATGCGGCAGGTGTAGGGGAAGTCGTCGGGGAACATGCG
>JBGUHM010000081.1:0-5775 GCA_045112115.1 Sodaliphilus sp.
CACGCCGATGGTACTGCGAAAGTGGGAGAGTAGGTAACCGCCCCTTAAACGAAGGCCGCGACACTCGAAAGAGAGCCGCGGCCTTTACTTTTTTTATGCCGTTATGCTATTTAGCCTTCTTGGCTGCCGGCTTCTTGGCAGCGGGTTTCTTGGCAGCCGCCTTCTTCTTGGGCGCGGGCTTGGGTTCCTCTTTTGGCTCTTCAGGCTCTTCGTTTGCGAAGTCGCCGGTAAGGTCCTTTGTGATGTTGGTTCTCAGCATTTCCACCTCGCGGTTGAGAGTCTGGATTTCTTTCTCCTGATTGCGGATGGTGAGCAACAGGGCGTTAAGTTCCTCGTTCTCAATTTCAAGCGGGTACTGCTCCCTTACGCGGATGAGGAAGTCGGAGAGCACGTTCATGTAGTTGGTGAAAGCGGCATACGGGCTGTCGTAGGGACTGTAATGGTCATGTACCGAGCCGTCGTCGCTGTGCTTGGTGCTCATGTAGAAGAAGTGGTCGCTGGCCTGCAGGTAGTACCAGTCCTGATGGATGCGGCGGTCGTCACAGAGCCTCACTCTCTCGCCTATGCTGTAGAGCTTGTGTACTGCTTCGTCCTGAAGGATGTTGCCCATCCAAGCGCTGGTGTCTCTGGCCTCGTCGGCCCACGAGATGGGGTGCATCACCGACAGTTCACCCACGGGTTTCAGTTTTGTTACCACCTCGCTGGGTGTCATGAACACGATGCCGTTCTCGGCGGCGAAACGAGGCAGCGCTTTCATAAACTCGAAGATGCCGGTCTCGCGAGGCTGCAGTTCGCCGAAGGTCTCGAAGTTCATGAACAGGTTGACGAGTTGCTCCTCTTCGGGCAATGAAGCAATCCAGTCGATATACTTGTCGGCGGTGAGTGGATAAGCTGCCCACTCTGGGTTGCTGAAGCGGAACGAGATATCGTCGCTGAGTTTGGAGTTCTTAAGCAGCAGTTTCAGCTTGGGGGCTGAGGCGCACTTGTACAGGTAGTTAGGCGACTTCCATCCGAGGATGTGCTTTGCGCCCTCGGTGATGACCCCCTTGAATCCCATCGATGCGACCACGGCGGCGATGTCGTCGTCGTAGATAAGCTCGGTGTTGCGGAACACTTTGGGTTTCATGCCGAAAATCTGTTCGATTTTCTCGTCATGCTCTTTTACCTGCTGTATGAATTCTTCGGTGTCGATGAGCGACGACAGCGAGTGGGCGTAGGTCTCGCTGAGGAATTCGACGCATCCTGTTGCGGCGAGCTCCTTCATGAGGTCGATGAACTCAGGTACATAGACCTCGAGTTGCTCGAGGGCTGTGCCACTGAACGAGAATGCCACCTTAAACTTCTTCTTGTTCTCCTTGATCATCTCTAAAAGAGTCTGCGCCGCAGGCATATAGCTGCGTTGCGCGATGCGTGTGATGATGTCGTCGTTGGCGAAGTCATCGTAGTAGTAATGGTCGTTACCTATGTCGAAGAACCTGTAGTTTTTCAGACGGAACGGTTGATGTATCTGAAAATATAAACAAATAGCTTTCATATCTTTATGAATTATGTGGTTTATTAATTAGCTGATGAGATTCTTATAGATGTTGATTACTTTGGCGCCGGCCTTGTCCCATGTGATTTGGTTGACCTCCTCGAGCCCTTGCTCCTTAAGCTGGCGGTACATTGCCGGGTACTTGAGAATAGAGTAAATTGCGTCGGCAATGGCGTTGGTGTCCCAATAGTCGACTTTGACGACGTTGTCCAGGATTTCGGCGCATCCGCTCTGTTTCGAGATAATCGAAGGGACGCCCATCTGCATTGCCTCAAGAGGCGAAATGCCGAAAGGCTCGCTCACGCTTGGCATGATATAGACATCGCTTGCTTTGAGCATTTCGTACACCTGTTTTCCTTTCAGGAACCCGGTGAAGTGGAACCGTCCTGCGATATGGCGTCGTGCCGCGAGCCTAATCATCTTCTCCATCATGTCACCGCTGCCAGCCATTACAAACTGCACATTGTTGATTTTCTGCAGCACCTGCCATGCGGCGTCGACGAAGTATTCCGGTCCCTTCTGCATGGTGATGCGTCCGAGGAAAGTGACCACTTTCTCTTTTTTCGGCGGCACTTCCAGGTTTAGCAGTTCGTCGCTGAGCGGTTCCACGGCGTTGTGTACCGTTGTGACCTTCTCGGCTGGTATGCCGTATTTCTCGATTACTGTTTTGCGTGTGAGGTTTGACACGGTGATGACGTGGTCGGCGTTCATCATGCCGTCTCGCTCGATGTTGAACACTGTAGGATTCACTTTACCCCTTGAGCGGTCGAAATCGGTGGCGTGCACGTGGATGACAAACGGCTTCCCTGTCACCTGCTTAGCGTGAATGCCAGCGGGGTAGGTGAGCCAGTCGTGCGAGTGAATCACGTCGCAGTCGACAGTTCGTGCGATTACACCGGCCACTATCGAGTAGTTGTTGATTTCCTCGAGCAGGTTGTCGGGATACCGTCCCGAGAACTCGATGCACCCGAGGTCGTTGGTGTTCATATAGTTGAAGTCGCTGTAAATATGGTCTCTCAAGTCGAAATAGAGATCCGGGTCCATGACGTTTCCTATTCGGCCTTCCACATAGTCGCGGTTCACATCCCTCCAAGCGATGGGGGTTGAGTTGGCGCCAATGATTCGTGCGAAGTCTTTCGGCTCGTCGCCCCAGGGCTTCGGAATGACGAAAGTGATGTCCATGTCACCGCATTGTGCCATGCCCTTAGTCAGACCAAAACTTGCTGTTCCGAGACCTCCAAGGATATGAGGAGGGAATTCCCAGCCAAACATTAAAGCCTTCATAGTTCTTTCAGTTTTTAAGTCTTGAGTATATAGAAGAATAGAGTTATAATCACATTTTAATCAGGCCGATGTTCTTGAAGAGCCTGAGCACACGCAGGATTCCGCCCACATTGGTGGCGAAACTCACGGCACCGCGTCCAATGAACGGCGGGTTGCCGTCGTATAGTTCGCTCAGCGAGCCGATACATCCTTGCGACATCTCGTCTTCGAAACCAATCATCATTCTGGAGATGAAATTGACACCACCGAGCCCGAAAACCTTGATGTAGGCATCGCAGTAGAACCCCATGAGCCACGGCCTTGCTGAGCCGGCATAGTAAGCCATCTCTCGTTCCTCGGGGTTGCCGAGATAGTAGGGCCTGTATCCCCAGCTCTTGGGGCTGAGTGTGCGTAGTCCCTTGGGTGTGAGCAGTTCTCGCGTTACGACATCAAGCACGCTTTTTCTCTGACGACGGTCAAGCGGCGAGAAGTCGATACCTGCTGCGATAATCATGTTGGGGCGCACGCTCGGGTCGGCGTAGGCACCGTTCACATAGTCATAGAGGTAACCCACTTCGTTGAGGAACATCTCCACGAACGACACTTTGACCTTCTCGGCGAGTTTCTGCCATTTCTTTACGTCTTTAGCAAACTCTTTCTGTCCTTCGAAGAGTTGTGAGACAAACATCAGCGCATTGTACCACAGTGCGTTAAACTCCACAAGATAACCCGATCTCGGAATCATAGGCGAGCCGTCGGGGTGGGTGGAATTCATCCATGACATGGGTTTCTGTGTGCCGTCGGTGGAAACCAACCCGTTGCTCTCCACCTTGAGGTTCCAGTGCTTTCCTCCATTGATGAAGTCGATGATCTCTTTGACCAGTTGTCCGTAACGTTCGCGTGCGGTGTCGATTCCGGCATCCTGAGCGTATTGCTGTATAGCCCAGATGGCCCACAGTGGCACGTCGGGCAGGTCGATGCCCTTGAGATGCTTGTCGAGCGAGCCGTCGGCCATAAACCTGCGCAGGGCATCCTGTGCGGTGTCCATTATTCTCTCGAAGTCGGGCCTGTGGTGGTTGCTAATTGTGCATCCCGGCAGAGCGATGAACTCATCGCGCGCGCGAATTTTGAACCAGGGATATCCGGCGAGCAGATAGTGCCCGTCCTTGTTGGTAAGGTAGAACTGCTTGGAACTGTTCTTCAGACAGTTGTAGAAGCTGGTTCGCGGAGTTCTCGGTCCGAGTTCGTCCTCATACATTTTCGAGAGGTTTCTGGTCTTGACTTCGCTTGTTCCGGCCGAGAAGATGATGCTCTCCCCCTTGCGAATGTCCACCTCGAAATATCCTGGTACATATAAGTCCTCGGTGTAAGGAATACCCCGTTCCTGATCTTTGATGTATTCGATGTCTTTGTACCAATGCGGGTCGAAGATGAATCGCGGTTTATGACTCATCTGCATATATAGCGTGGGATATCCGGCGTACATGCAAGTGGCGATACCGTTTTGCACCTCGTGGTATTCTCTTGAAGCGACTGGGTTCTCCATGCAGAGTTCGTTAGCGCCTCGGAAAGCGAGGAAAGGCCTGAACTGCAGAGTTGTCTTGCTGTGAGCGTCGACGAGAGTGTAGCGTACGAGGATACGGTTCTCATTGGTGATGAATATTTTCTCACGCTTTAGAATCACCCCTCCCACGCGGAAGGTGTGTGTAGGCACCTTCTCGCAGTCGTACTCTCTGATATACTTGTGTCCATTAGGACTGTAGACGCCGTCTTTGTACCTGTGCAGTCCAAGGTTGAACGGCGCGCCGTGCTGGATGACCGTCTCGTCGAGCGACGACAGCAACACGTGGTTGTTGTTGTCCATTTCCGGAATGGGAATGACCAGCAGTCCGTGTTGTTTACGAGTGTTGCAGCCCACGATGGTGCTACAGTGGTAAGCACCGCTCTGGTTGGTGCGCAACATCTCTTTGGTCAACGACTGCTCGAGGTTGATCATCAAGTTCTTATCAAATTTCAAATAACTCATTACGCAAAATTGATAATAGTTAGTATAATGTGATTGTCGTTAATAGTTCGGTTTATGCACCCCAAATTTACACATTATTTCTAAATAGACAAAATAAAATTGCAAATAAAGTGCAAAATAAATGGCAAAAGCCACGATTTATTACCAAAAAGGTGGGGTATGAGGTGTAGGTGTTGTTAATAACTCTGACTTATTTTGGTTTCTTCCTTACCGACCAGCCGAAATGCCCGAGCCGGCGTCCGAGAGTGTAGTATTGTCCGTGGCAATAGGTGATGAGCCCGGCTTTCTCGAAATCGAAGGCTCCGGTATCGTGGTTAAGGAACCGTTCGTCGGCGATGACATTGGTCACCTGAGCAATAAACATGTCGTGAGTGCCGAGTTTTACAACTTGCGTAACTTTGCACTCAATGGCCATTGGCGCTTGTTCGACATATGGCGCGTCGACGGTGATTCCTTTGACTGGAGTGAGCCCGGTCTCATTCCATTTGTCATATTCACGTCCCGACCTCACCCCGCACCAGTCGGTTGCCTTAGCCATCTCCTCCGTTGTCAGGTTGAGAGTGAAAGCCATGTTGCGCATCACTATGTCGTGGCTGTGTCGCTCAGGTCGAATCGATACGTAACACATTGCTGGATCGCTGCATATGGTGCCAGTCCAGGCTGCGGTGAAAAGGTTGTATTCGTCGGGTGTTGCTCCGCAACTCACCAGCAGTGCGGGCAGCGGATAGATCATTGTTCCAGGTCTCCAGTTCTGTTTCATGTCGCTATAGATATTAGTTCAGCCGCAAAGTTAGTGATTTATTTTTAAATGCACAAAAATATCGTCTTGAGTTCTGCGCGCATGGAGGCGCTGCACGCTGCGCGCATGGAAGATGTAATATGTAATATGTAATATGTAAGATGTAATATGGAGGATGTAATACATGGGACACTTGTTGTGACTATGTTCGTG
>JBGUHM010000082.1:0-16779 GCA_045112115.1 Sodaliphilus sp.
CGCCGTACGACGGTGCCAAGGACTATTTTCTCATCGATGAGGTAGACGATCGGGACTACCTCTCTTCGCTTGTCAAGCACATAGCCAAAACTTTACCTGAACCCAAACCCAAAAAGCGAAAATAATCATATGGAACTGAAATGGGACGACGGCTTCTCGATAGCCACAACAATAAACAATGGCGCCATCACAATAAGCGCCAACCGTGAAGGCCTGCTCTCATTGGCGCGGCTTCTTCAGTCGCTCGCCAGCGAGCCGCCAGGTGCACACATCCACCTCGACCAGTACAACTCCCTCGAGGATGGCTCGGTCGAGCTCGTCATCAACCGCACCCCCTAAGCGCTCAACTCGTCTTTGTAATGTGAGGCTCAGTATCGTAACCGGCACCGAAAAATCATTTTCACGCCAAGTCTCTTTCACTGTTTAATCCTTTTTTATAACTTTGCACGTCAATTAATTAAATCCAGTTATATGAGAATTTTATCTTCTTTCATCGCTATTATGCTATGCGCTCTTTGCGCTACTGCCGCCAAGAACGACATGGCGGCACCCAAAATCAAAGCCAACAAGACAGGATTCATAGCTCTGAACGACTGTCCAACGAGTCACAACCACGTGAGCGTAACAGTCTGTGAGGCTGGTGACGCATTTAACGCACGCATTTTTGTTGATGGTGACATATTCCAAAGATTCGACGGCCTCGAAATCAGCGGGCCGGAGTATGCGACGGCACACTTCCTCGATGCCAACTTCGATGGATTTGTCGACATCCTCCTCGGTAGTGGCACCGCACGAAACTACAGCGTGCTGCTTCTCTGGGACCGAAGAACAAGAATGTTCGTCAAGGTCGACAACGACATGAACGGATACTTATTGCTCGACCCGTCAACCAAGACTCTGTCGCTGCTGGGCACTGCCTCTTGGTGCTCAACCTTCTACTCTCGCTTCGCATTCAACGGAAGCAAAATGAACCTGAAAGATGAGCTCATACACATAAGTGAGGCGGCTGAGTTCGGAACTTACGGCGTCAAAAAAGCATATACCGTAGTCAACAGCGAGAAGCAGAACAGTAAAGGCTACTACACCAACGTGGTGTTGAGTACCAACAAAAAGTCACAGTTGCCACAGCACTGGCACCGACTTATCAAAGCTTACGAAACCGCCCTCAGCGATTGAACCGGCAACACACCATCTTTGCTGTATGGCCGAGAAGGAGACAGGACTAAGCGACAGAAAAAGACATAAATATACCCAAAACCAATCACAACCCTATGAAAAGATTTTCTCTTTTATATCTCGTAATTGTAGCACTTGCCGCTCAAGCCGCCACAATAAGCGAGCAAGACGCGCGACAACGCGCCGCCAGGTTCTTTGGCGTGGCGCATGTCACAAACGCCTCACGGCCATCTTTGGCCTTGAAAGCGAAAATGAGCGAAGCTAACGTTTCCGCTTCTCCCGCCTACTATGTGTTCAACAACAACGGAGGCAATGGTGGATGGGTTGTTATCGCGGGCGATGATAGAGTGAGAAGTGTTCTTGCATATTGCGACCACGGCCAGTTCAACCCCAGCGAGATGAACGAAAGCGCTCAGTGGTTGCTTGACTATTACACTGATGTAATCAACACTCTCGACGACTGCGGCATCGAGATGGCAAGCAACAACGCAACCGCAAAACAGGCCATCAAGCCGCTTATGACTTCTATGTGGGGACAAGGGGCTCCTTATAACTTTCAGTGCCCGATTGTCGACGGAAAGCAATGTTATGTGGGTTGTACCGCAACTGCAATCGCACAGGTGATGTACTACCACAAATGGCCCGACAGCACGCCTGAAATACCCGAATATACCCCTTACGACAAAGAAACAAAAGGTCTGCTGCAAACGGCTTTGCCTTCTACAACGTTCAACTGGGACGTGATGAAGGATTACTACCGAAAAGATGTCACAGATACAGCCGATTCCGCTAACGAGGCTGTGGCTAAATTAATGCATTATGTGGGACAGGCACAGGCCATGAACTACGGCACAAGTGCTTCGGGGGCTTACGCCAACCCTGCGGCTTTGGTTCAATATTTCGGATACAGCAGGAACGCTACAGTTGTCGGGAGAACTGAGAATACAGCCGACAGTTGGGTCAATTTAATTTACAATGAGTTGGCCGCTAAACGACCCGTAATTCTCAGCGGATACAAATGGAGTGGCGGACACACTTTTGTGTGCGACGGTTACGACGGCGATGGACTGTTTCACATCAATTGGGGATGGAACGGATCGAGCGACGGTTATTACTCAATCGATGTGCTCAACTCCAGTGGTGGTGGCATAGGCAGCGTGAATGGACCCGACGGATACACTATCTCCCTGAGAGCGATGATCAATGTCAAGCCGGCTGATGAAAGCGAAATCGTCGAGAACGGAGGCAATCTTTACACTCGTGGCGTACCAAAGGTAAATAACAAGATAGGGGACATTGTCACTCGCACTGATGCAAGCAACGCATTCTCGCCTTTGCTTAATATTGGATTCTACAACTTGTGCCATATCGCTAACACATATGATGTGGGATGGGGTGTTTACGACAGCGACAACCAGTTGATATCCACAACCGTTTGCGAAAGCGGCAAAGTGTTCACGAAATGGAATTACAAGTTCTACGACAAAAATGTCGATTTCGGTGTAAACATCACTGACGGCGTCTATTTCTTAAGGCCCATTTGCCGGGCTTCCGACAATGGAACTTGGAGAATGCTGATTGACTCTGGGCTAAATTATGTGCGGGCCGAAATCAACGGCAACGAATGCACGCTCTTCGCCTACGGCAGCAGCATTCAAGGGCCTGTTAGCATCGACCAACTTTCTTTCTCCGGCATCAAGAGGGTCGGGCATTCGATTGATGTCAATATAGATTTGACCAATCACACCGATTGCGAGTTCATTCCTATTTACCTAACTGTCGACGGGGAAAAAGCCACCGCCAATTCTATCGTGGCTCCGGCTTTGGGTACGGCCAGCGGGGTGCTTCACTTTATACCCACTTCCGCGGGAACCAAAGAAATCAAATTGTACTCCGACAACCTAATGGCCAATGAAATCTACGCAACCACAATCACCATCGACGAGAGCCCGGAAGCGTCTCTCAGTTTCAACACTACCATAGCTGGCGTGAAGAACAAAATCCTCAACAGTTCTACCGCCGAAATCTCAATTAATATAACCAACCAACTCAATCAAGAGTTCGACGACATTATCATCGTCAATCTCACTAAGCAACTGCCCGACAATCTCTATTATCGTATCTCCAGCCAAATGTTGCCATGCAAGATTGCGGCGAATGGAAGCGCAGTGATTAATGCGACGTTCAACAAACTTGAGAATGGCGAGAGTTATATGATTGTACCGTATTACATCTCGGTCGGAGAGCGGAAAAAAGGACGAACGAGTACCACATTTAGAATTCAACTCCCGGAATTCGACAAATACGATATCAACCAAGACGGCGATGTGAATGTGGGAGACATCAGCGCAATTTACGCGGCTATACTCGGTTCACAACCCGAATATGCTACGCGTGCCGATGTCAATGGCGACGGTGTCGTCAACACTGGCGATGTAAGCGCTCTATATGCCGCAATCATGGCAAAACAATAGCCTTACGGCTTAAGTCAATTGTTATGGAAATTCTGCATCAATATTTCTATCGTAAGTGGAAGGTGGTAATGAAAGCGGTGGTTTATTCGCTGCTGTCTATCATATTCGTGGCTTTCGGAGCGTTCGCTTACATACATTGGGAAATGGCGTTCCTGTTCACCGACTGGCATGGATACGTGATCTTGATCGTCTACGGTCTGTTCACGCTTGCAATGATTCTATCGGCTGTCGAGGCGTTCCGAAAACTCGCGAAACTGAACCGGGGAATTCCAGCTTTCGCCGTTGGCCCCGACAGGTTCATCGTTTACGACAGCAACGGACTCGCCAACCCAATTCTTTTTGAAGATTGCGACCGCGTGCGTTTCAAGCGGCAATACCACTATCGCGGTTCGGTGATAACTCTCACACTGGTAATCTCCTATCATAGCAAGAACGACTCTATCGCCAACGAAAACGTCGAAATCAAACTCAGTGAACTTGACCAGCCTCAAGATACAATCGACAAGCAACTCAACAAAATTTACAGACAATTCAAGAAAACCCCAATCGACAAGGATTGAAAGGTTTTTTACGCGCCGAGAGGGTTAGCCCTTCTCGGCGCAATTCTTCTTTGTAATACTGCACCGACCCTCCGCTCCAGCAAAACAACAGCAAAACAATTTTCTCTTAAACTCAATTATTTATTTAAAAAGATAGTGCCCGTTTGAAAAATTTATTGTAACTTTGCGCATTCATTCACCGTAGGTGCGACAAATGTGACAGTATATTCACTCCTAAACATATTAAAGCCGTGCTTCAAATCAGATGTAAAAACAACAACGTTACCAAGAGTTTCCCAGAAGGAACCTCGCTGCTCGAAGTATACAAAGAGTATGCCGACGAACTGCAGTTTGAATACCCCGTGGTTTCAGCTAAAGTGAACAACGCCTCGCAGGGGCTCAAGTTCCGTCTGTTCCAAAACCGTGACGTGGAATTCCTCGACGCCCGTGAAGGCTCTGGACACCGCGTATATGTGCGGTCGCTTTGCTTTGTGCTTTACAAAGCAACCAGCGACGTGTTCCCAGGCAGTAAACTCTTCATTGAGCACCCCTTGTCGTTGGGCTACTTCTGTAACGTGAAGAAGCGAAACGGCGAACCGCTCACCGAACAGGATGTAGAGCAAATTCGCAACCGCATGAAAGAGATTGTCGATGCCGACATGCCTTTCAGACGACACGAAGCAACAACCGAGGAAGCTGTCAGGGTTTTCGCCGAACGCGGCTTCTCCGACAAGGTCAAGCTGCTTGAATCCAGCGGACAAATATATAGCGACTACTACACGCTCGGAGACACCGCCGACTACTATTACGGGCCGCTCGTGCCGTCGGCTGGCTACCTCAAAGTATGGGAAGTGGAACCGCTCAACGGTGGACTGCTCCTCCGGGTACCCGACAGAAAAATACCCACACAACTTTCTCCAAAAATCGACATGCCCAAGACGTTCAACATGTTCTCCGAAAAGGTGAAATGGGATATCATCATGCGGCTGTCGAATGCCGGCGATGTCAACAAGGCCATCCTAAAAGGTCATGCTTCACAGCTTATTCAGGTAAGCGAGGCGCTTCAGGAGAAAAAAATCGTGCAGATCGCCGAGGAAATCGACCGGCGGTTCCGCGACGAGGAAAACCCCATCAGACTGGTGCTCATCACAGGACCGTCAAGTTCGGGTAAGTCCACGTTGTGCAAACGTCTGTCAATCCAACTGCTGGCATGCGGTCTGCGGCCCATGTCGTTCTCTACCGACGACTATTTCGTCAACCGTGTGGACACGCCTCTGCTGCCAAACGGTGAGTACGACTTCGACAATATCGGGGCTGTCGACTGCGAACTCCTCGAGGACCACCTCATGCGGCTTATGAACGGTGAACGTGTCGAAGTGCCAGAATACAACTTCGTGACCGGCAAACGGGAATACAACGGGAAGAAGCTCAAACTAAAGAGCGACAGCGTGCTTATCATCGAAGGTATTCACGCCCTCAACCCATTGCTCACACAGAAACTGCCCGACAGCGTGAAATTCAAGGTTTACGTCTCAGCTCTCACCAGCATCTCGCTCGACGACCACAACTGGGTCCCCACACGCGACAACCGACTGCTCCGACGCATCATACGCGACTACAACAAGGGAGCATTCAGCGCCAGAGAGACCATCAGCCAGTGGAAAAACGTCTGCGAAGCCGAGGAAAAATGGATTTTCCCATTCCAGGAAACGGCCGACGTGATGTTCAACTCTGCTCTAAACATCGAGTTCGCTGTGCTGCGTACTCACGCCGAGGTCATCCTCGCTTCAGTGCCGAAGAACTGCCCTGAGTACTCCGAAGCTCACCGGCTTCTCAAGTTCATTCACTACTTCATCCCCGTCGACGACAAGGAAATCCCGCCAACGAGCATCATGCGCGAGTTCCTCGGTGGATCCAGCTTCAAATACAAAACCGAATTCTAACCCATCTCCATAAAGGCGCATCCTCCCCCATGAGATGCGCCTTACTTTTCTTTTGTCAATAAGAGGGTGTAATGAATAACTGTTTTTATTCCAACAGCCTAGATATCTCCTTGGCATCGCTGCGCGAAAACCCTCGTGCCACAATTTTTTGACCGCCATTGGTCTCTATGATAACGTCGGCAAACAAAATATGACTATCAATTGACACACTACCTATGGCGCTATGCTTGATGCGTATCTCTTTGCGGCCTATCACTCGTGATTTTTGATAAACGACATATTCGTCGTCAATAATCAACTTGTCGGGAAATACCGCATTTCCGTCTCCCGACACCCTGCTTGCTGTAAATTCGTATGCCATAATTCAAACTCTTTTTATCGTAAAGTCAACCGCAGCCAATGAATGATGCCGCTATTCCACACCGCAAAGATAAAACTTTATTTTAACATAGACAGCATTGGCATTGGTTTTTGAAAAAAACCACTGTCCCACTACTGCGAAGCAGTCGCACCCGCCAGCACCCCCATCTTCCATCCACCATAAATTCTTGAATAATTTTTGAAACAAATTTTGATAAATTTCCACCGCGCAAGCGGTGCCATTCGTTCCCGCTTTTCAATTATAACACACCATCAAAGAAACCCAAGAAAAACCATAAATCTAGCACATCTAGAAAGTCTATAAAAATCTACCAAAAAATCCTACTATTTTAAAAAAAACTTTTGAAATATTTCCCAAAACAAACTCAACGAGCACATCTTCATCTCGCACATCTCTAAATTACTATTACCGTTTTCATTCTCATCCACTATTTTGCTCTCAGGCTCCCCATCAACCAGTGTCACAACATAGTCACGAACATAGCCACAAACATAGTCACAAACATAGTCACAACCACTGTCCCAGGCGGCAAAGCCGCACCATCCGAGTCCTCCGAGAACTCTGAGAACTCCGAGAACTCCGAGAACTCCGAGTCCACAACCAGTGTCCCAACATAGTCACAAACATAGTCACAGCCAGTGTCCCATGTATTACATCTTACACATTACATCCTCCATCTTACATGCGCGAAGCGTCTCCATCTTACATGCGCGAAGCGCCTCCATCTTACATGCGCGAAGCGCCATGCCCTCTGTCCCGCCATCTCCAAGAGCTCCGAGCTCCATGCCCCCTCAACCCACCAACCAGTTAATTATTGTTAAATATTGGCGTATTTTACAATTTTCTTGCGTTTTATTGCAACTATATTGCAGATTATGCCTACCTTTGCAGCGCAATTACTGCAAATCGAGCAAAAAACCAAGTATAATTGAGCTTGTCGAAGCGCAGCATGATTTATCCAAAAATGATATAAATATGGCAACACAGAACAATCAACACGATGCGGAGTTCCGCGCGCAACAGGAAGAACTGATGCACAACATGTCGAAGCGCATAGCGCGGCGAATCGACCGCGAATTGTTCGAGCGAGAAATGTCCCACAAAGACTTCGCCAAGCTCGTACACCACTCCCAAGGCGAGGTGTCCCGATGGCTCAACGGCAAGCACAACTTCACCCTCTCCACCCTGGCGATGATTTCTCTGGTCCTTGACATCGACGTCTTAAACTCATAAATTTTTTCTTTATTATTTAATCAAAACAAAAACACTAATGACAACTAAGCAGACATTCTGGAGAACATTCGCCCTCGTTGTGGCAATGCTCCTCACCATGCCCGCTACTATGTGGGCCGACAGTGCTTTCGGCGGCGGAAGCGGAACTCAAGCCGACCCCTACAAAATCGAGAACCCTCAACACCTACGACAACTCGCCGCCGACGTGAACGACGGAAACAGCTATGAGGGCAAGTATTTCAAGATGACTTCTTCGTTCAGTTGCTGGATTGAGCCATTCACCCCCATCGGCGGAAAGTATTACACCGTGGGCAGCGGATCCAGTTCTTCGACAGGCTCTCGTCAGTTCCGAGGCGACTTCAACGGAAACGGTTACACCATCAACGACCTCTACATCTGCCCCACGGAGGATTTTTATGGGATAGGTCTCTTCGGAGAGCTGGGATATGGCGCTCATGTAAGCAATCTGACCATCGCGTCGTCGCAGATTACTACCACTATCATGGGTTGGGGCAACTGCGGTGCCATCGCTGGCGCTGTAAACAGCGACGCCATAATTTATAATTGTCATGTGAAAGAAGGGGTTGTTGTATCAGTCGACCCCAACAATCTGGCGCAGAATGTTAAGAACAATTCTGACTTCGGCGGTATTGCCGGCCAAAACTACGGAATAATCAATCAATGCACAAGCATGGCTAAAGTCACAAATGCCGACATAAACGGTGTGAATATTCTGGGCGGTATTGTGGGCCTTAATGGCGGTAAAGTGTGGTCTTGCATCAACCTTGGTTCAGTGATTGGCTCGGACAAAGTGGGCGGAATCGCCGGTGAAAAGTCCGATGCTTATGAGTTCGATGACAATTTCTACCACAGCACCCCCGCAATCGGTGCCGTTAACAATGCCGACGCTGATGGTGCGTCGTGGATGGGGACCATCTCGTTCGACGGAGGTCTTTCGGCCGACATAATTGCCACTCCCACTTACAGTTACAAGGGTGTGAACTATTACGCACAGGGCAGCACATGCTCGATTGATATGGATTTAAGAATAAACGAGGGGTACATACCACTCGACCCACAGCTCACCAGCGAACAAGTGGATTTTAACGACAGCAATTCGTTTACGTTCCCCGCAGGGCAGGATGTGGTGATTGGATGTACCTACTCGGCATTCAAGCGCGACATAGCCTACACGCCGTGGGTCAGCATCGAGATTCCGTCGCAAAAGTACACGGGAACGGCTCTCACGCCGGTCATCACTGTGACCGACAATAAGAATGGCGAAACGGTCATCCTTTCCGAAGGTACAGATTACAGCGTCTCCCTTCCCGAGGAAGATATGATTGAGCCAGGCAATTACAACATCATAATTAATGGCATGGGTGATTTTGCCGGAACTGCGAATGCCACTTTCGTAATCGCCCCAATGCGCTGGATAGGAGAAGGCACCGAAGATCGACCGTATCAGATTCAGACGGTTGACGATATGCTCCTTCTTGCCGATGAGACGATGAATGAGAATTTCGCCGGCACACATTTCATTCTGATAAACGACCTCGACTTCTCTAACGTGGAATATAAGATGGTGGGAATCGACGGCGGAAACAAGTTCTGCGGTGTGTTCGACGGAAATGGTAAGACCATCGACAATGTGGTCCTTGACAACACAAACGCTTCCACAGGTCTGTTTTGTAACGTGGGTAGCGGAAGCATAATCAAGAACCTCATTTCCGGTAGCGGCAACACCTTCCGTGACATAATGAATGTCGGTGGCATTGTGGGAATGTTGCAATCGGCTCATGTCATAGGTTGCACAAGTTATGCCACCATCATCGCCATTAAAAATTCAACTTTTACCGGGCGTTATGCCGGAGGAATCGTGGGCTCTTCTGCTGATGGAAATGTCGCAGACTGCCGCAACTATGGCAGCGTTACAGCCAACAACCGTGCCGGTGGAATAATCGGATTCGCTGAATTTGGCTCGATAACCAACTGTCTCAATTTCGCTCAAGTGACTGCCGATGAATATGTCGGTGGCATTATCGGTAGACATAATTATGTGACCTTAAGCAACAACTATTATTCAGGCGACTGTACCGTTGGCGGTATCGGCGGTAATGATGTCGATGGCCAGGCTATGCTCGGCTACACCATCGACGGCGGCGAGACTGTGGCCATCGAACTTGTTGAGGATGCCACCGTGGGGGTAGCCCACAACGGCATGGTATATGCCGGCGAGGCTCAGACTGTGTTTGTAGTGTTAAGCAAAAAGCAGAACGGATTGCTTGGCGCACACGCGAATTTCGCACCGGCAGCACCCAAATTCGTGGCCAGCAACGGCGAACTTATCGACAACGAGGACGGAACTTGGAGGCTCACCATGCCTGCCGGCGACGTGACCATCAGCGTGAAGCCGGTTCCCACCGCCATCGACGCCATCGGCGACGACGCTACGCGCAGCGGTCAACGCTACGACCTACAAGGCCGCCCGGTGGGCCCGGGTTACCGCGGTATCTACATCCAGGACGGTCGCAAATATATCGCGCGCTAAAACATCCTTTGAAATCAAGAGAAAAAGCGGTTGGCACGCCCTCGCGGCGTCCAACCGCTTTTCCACGAATAAGTTTGGCCTGAAAAGCAATATTCTTGCTGCCTTTGCAATAATTCTTCTTTTGTCATAGTCATCAAATTTGATGCAAAAGTAACTAAAAAATTCAATAATCATATCAACCCCGAATTGGTGGCAAGGGTGAGGCTCTCGGTGATGGAACGTGTGCCCAGGCGTTCAAACATGAGGCGCTTGTAGGTCTTGATAGTGTCGACTGAGCGACACATCTTGTCGGCGATTTGTGCTACGGTGTAGCCTTGTGCCGAGAGTATGAGCACCTGTTTCTCTTGTGGGCGAAGTGCAATCGACTCTTTGAGGACCCAACGATGGCAATCAAGTGAGTATTCCCAGTATTTGGCATCACCTTTCTTGTGGAATTCGATGTGGCCAGGTTCGCTGTGCGGCGATAGTGAAACGACACACATTGCGAGCCATGCCCGTCCGTCTTCGGCGAGCGCAAACGGTGTGATTTTGTGATTCACCAAGAATATGTCCTCGCCATTGCAGATGTGGAAATCATAACTCATAAAACAGCCTTTGCGCTCATCCAGTGGCGCGTCATTGAATTTCTGAAATCCAGCCTCGTTTATCTCAGTTAACATTGCCTGTTCCTCTGCAGGCACATGCTCGATGTAAAAAGCATATCCCATTTGACGCACTTCATCAGCCGTGTGCCCACATAAGAATAATGGGTTGCTTGCCACATGCAAGAACTCGCGCTTGAAATAGTCAATCACATAGATGCTTTGATAGGTAGCGTTAGCCATTGCGTCAACGGCGCGCTTAAGTAATTCAAGGTGGGCATACCGCTCATCTTGAATGTCGCTTACTGCATTTATCGTCGAAAAGAAATCCTCAACTTTTGCCATAACGGTTTGATTTGTGCGTGCAAAGTTACAGCAAAAAACGGAATTGTTAATATTTTTCACACCCTAAAGTGTGAAAGCTGGCCGATTTTCGTTTTAGCTGCAACTTTTCACCCTTTAGTGTACGTCTAATGCATGAAATGACCAATAATTTTGCTCTCACAAAAACAGTAAACAGATACAACAATGAAACGTATTCAATTCTTCATTCTTTCGCTGGCAGTGGCTATAACTGCGGCTGCCGCAACATTCACGGGAACTGTCGTCGACGAGGCGGGACAGCCTTTCGCTTTCGCCAACGTTGTGCTTCTCAATCCCATCGACAGCGCATTTGTGTCAGGCACAACGACTGACGACGCCGGCGCGTTTTCGCTCTCGGCCGAGCAATCAAGTGTCATCGTCAAAATCTCATATATCGGCTATGAGACGATGTGTGTCAATGCTACTGCCAGCAACTTGGGCACGATCCAACTCCAACCCGAAGCCACGATGCTTGGCGAAGTGGTGGTTAAAGGTGTGAGACCCACCTACAAACTCACCACCGAAGGTATCAAGACCGACGTTGATGGCACTCTATTGAGCAAAGTCGGCACGGCTACCGAAGTACTCGGCAACCTGCCGGGCGTGCAGAAGAAAGGTACCAATATTGAGGTCTTTGGCAAGGGGAAACCGCTCATCTACATCAACGGCCGAGAGATGCGCAACGAGAGCGAGCTCGCCCAGCTCAGCAGCGAGAATATCCAGAGTGTGGAACTCGTGACCAATCCCGGCGCCAAGTACAAAGCCGACGTGGAAGCGGTTATCCTCATCAAGACTAAGCGTCCGCAGGGCGAGGGCTTCTCATTCGACACTCAAGCGAGCTTTTGGGCAAGTAAATATTCCGACCTCGCATTAGGTCTGAACTGGAATTATCGCCACAAGGGGCTGGACGTGTTCGGCAGCGTGTGGTATAACGATGACCGCTACTTGAGCGAGGAGACTGTCACCTTCGACGTGAATGCCGACAAGCAGTGGCACATCGAAGACCTCGCCCACAGTCGTCTTCACACCAATTCGCTTTACTCATCGTGGGGTGTCAACTACATCTTCAACGACCGCCACGCAATAGGTGCACGCTACGAGACCAAGGCATATTTCCTCAACCGCCAGACCGGATGGGTTGTCGCCGACGTGACCGCCGACGGAGCATTCTACGACCACCTCGACAACGACCTGCTCATGAAGAAAAAGTCCAACATGCCCCACACGCTCAATGTCTACTATAATGGCCGCATTGGCAAGACATCCATTGACTTCAACTCCGACTATGTGTTCTTCAAAGACCGCACCAGCCTCATAAATGACGAGGTGAGCCAAGAGCAGCAAAGCCGCACGGTGACCAGCCAAAGTGTTCAGCGAAACCAACTTTGGGCATCCAAGCTCGTGCTGTCGTGGCAACTGTGGGGCGGCAACCTGCAGGTGGGAGGCGAGTATGACCTCACTAACCGCAACGATGACTACGTCAACCCCGAAAACATAGTGCCCACCACATTCACCGAGCAGCGAGAGCGCAATTATATCCTGTTCACTGAGTACAGCCACCCGTTACCATTCGGCCAACTGCGTCTGGGCCTCCGCAACGAGAATGTCAGTTCCGATTACTACGACAATGGCGTGCGTATCGCCGAACAGTGCCGCACCTACCACCACTTCTTCCCCAGCGTGGGGCTCATGGCTCGCGCCGGAAAGGTGCAACTCATGCTCAATTATGGAATGAAAATCATGCGTCCATATTACTTCATGCTCTCGGGCAACACCACCTATGCCAACCGCTTCACTTGGAACCGCGGTAATCCCATGCTGCGACCATCAGTGGTAAACTCTCTGTCGGTGATGGCTATGTGGCGATGGTTGAGCGTCATGCTTGACTACAAGCGCACCAAAGATGTGATTGTCAATACGAGCGAGGCAGTTCCTGGCAGCGAGGAAACAACGATTATCACCCGCGACAACGTCGACCATGCCGATGCTTTCCGCGCCATGGTGTCACTTAACCCGCAGTTCGGCATATATCAACCGCGCCTAACAATGGGCTTGCTCAAAGACTGGGTGAAGATCCCGTCGCCTGTTGGCTTCATCAGCCCCAAGCGACCCATTTTCCTCGTCCAGTTGAACAACAATTTCCAAATCCTGCCCACGCTCACCGCCCAGGCCAACCTTGCCTTCACCTCGTGCGGGGACAAAGAGAATGCGAACATCAACAGGGCAAACTGGCAACTCTATTTGAGCGTGACCAAGACCTTCCTCAACGACCGCCTCTCAGTACAAATAGCGGGCCACAACCTGCTGGGTGCCTACGAGGACTTGAATATCAACTACGGCTTGCGCTCAATGCGCTCCATCACTAAAAACGACTCGCGGCAATTCGAAGTCACCGTGCGCTACAAGTTCAACGCCACACAAAGCAAATACAAAGGCACTGGCGCAGGGCAAGAGGAACGCTCACGCCTCGGCAACTAACAACCTTACCCGCTTCATTTTCAGGGCGCAACTCATTCGTGGGTTGCGCCTTGTGCGCAAAGGAGGGGCGAGCTTGTCGACAACGAGGACGGAACTTGGAGTCTCACCATGCCTGCCGGCGACGTGACCATCAGCATTAAGCCCGTGCCCACAGCCATCGACGCCATCAATACCGACACCTCCAGAGCGGTCAACGCTACGACCTGCAAGGCCGCCCGGTGGGCCCGGGTTACCGCGGCATCTACATCCAGGATGGTCGCAAGTATATCGCGTGCAAAAACATCCTTATCACAAAAACATCGCACAAAGTCTTGCGTTTGAAAAAAATGTTGTATTTTTGTTGCATACTATGGACTATACCCTTAGTTTTTGATAAATTAGGCATATTTTGCCTGTCTATTTTTTCGACCAAGTAGTTAAACTTTCTTAATTTTTTCAATAACCTGATATATAATAATGTACATTGTTAATATAGTGCTTAAAAAAGTGCTAAATACTATTAAATACAATAGTTATTTAACATCCGTTCACCATGTTTTGAGCGACCATTAAATTTCTCAATCGTATTATATAGATAGAAACATCTATTAGAAACTTATTTAAAATTACGATTATGAGCAAAAAAATGACTGAAGAAGAGAGGTACGAGTTTATCGCAAAACGTGTGAAAGAAGGAGGCCGCCTCGTGCCGATTTCAGATGCGAACGGCAACCTTGCAAATGGCCTGAAAGTGGCGAGGCTCGACACCGGCGAAGGCAAGGTAATCTTGAAAATCGGCACTATCGACGAAATCTGTAAGGCCTTTGGCATCAGTCGCCCAATATCAGACCTGGCCGTGGAGTCCATCATTTCGCACAAATTTAATACGACTGTCACCGTAAGCGACAAAATAACCGACCGATTGGGAGATGAAAATGTAATCCTGTTATAGCCCCAACAAATATGAAACGACAAGTCATCGCACAACTGACAACGGCCGAGCGCCTCACCCTGCTGGAGCAAATCTTTGCCCCGCAGGGCGAATGCTCTCGTGTCGAATTTGCATCCTGCACATTGAGCGACATGGACTATATGTTCGACTTCGAGGATGTGAATTTGGTGGAAATGAAATGGTCTAAAGATGAGTGCGAACTGTGCGAGATAATTGAGCGCACCAAGCACCTTCTATCACCCGAAGTGGAGCAGAAATTCGAACTTGGCATGCCTTATTTCATTCATGCCGTTTTACCCCAAGAGCCTATTCTCGCACAAAAAGTAATCCACTGGCTCCAGTACAATGAACCAGTCGCAATGGAACATTTTGTGACCACAAGCGACACCGAAGACATCACCATTCGTGTCGTCTGCATAAAAAACGAAATCGGCGACCGCATCGTCGACGAGATAGAGAAAACAAACAGAATTATAATCACATGTTTAAATGACGACCAAATATGAAAATAAAAATTCAAAAGACGCTTACAATTCAAGATGAGACAGAATGGTTCATTGCTGCTCCACCACAAAAAGGTATTGCCCAATGGAAAGATGGTAAAAGCGCAAAAGAGTTCGCAAAATATGTAACTCTTGGGAGCAAAGAATTTAAAGCTCAAATTGCTCGGATAATTAAAAACAGCTTTGGCATAACAGTGAAATCTTTGGTTGGTGAGCCTGAGGCGGAAACAAAACTGCCACCTAAGGACGCATCTGGACCGAGAAATCATGATTTGCTTTTGTTTGATGATAATAATGAAATTGTTATAGGAATTGAAGCAAAAGTTGATGAGCCATTTGGCGATAAAAGTATATATGAAGAAAGGGAAAAAGCTAGCACAAAAAAGAAGAATCGAATAGACTGGTTAATGGAAATGCTTCTTCCTGGCAAGTTTATTGGTGATGAAGAGGTCAAGAATTTTGGTTATCAATTGTTTACAGCGACTGCAGGGACTTTGCTTGAAGCCAGAAGAAGAGGTGTGTCGCGATGCATATTCGTCGTGCTTTCTTTTCATAATGAAAACGAGCCTAAGAAAAATGATAATATAAAGGCGTTTAGGGCTTTTGTTAAACTTGTTTGTGGCAAAGATCTTAACCACAAAAAATTCAAAGTGAGTGACGAGTGTATGGGTGAAGCTGAAGAAAAAGAGATCGATTGTTGTTTTGTGATGGAGGAGGTGAGAATTCATAATCCGTGGTATGATCATCCTTCACCTAAGTGATACGCACGGATTGCACGGGCGGCTGGGGGCGATGCCTCCAGCCGATGTGCTTGTACATAGCGGGGATTTCACTCATAGTGGAACGGAAAAAGAGGTGCTTGATTTCATCAACTGGTTCATTGCGCTTGATTATCCCAACAAAATCTTTTTGGCGGGCAATCATGACCTCTGTTTGTGGGATGCCGAAACGATTGAGGATCTACCTACCAACGTGCATTTCTTGCAAGACAGAAGCATTACCATAGATGGAGTGAAATTCTTTGGCCTTGGTTATAACCATTCAGAAGAATTGATTGACCCCGCAACAGATGTTTTGTTGACCCATGAGCCGCCGATTGAAATCCTTGACTTTTCATCGGGCGTACATTGGGGCAACCTGCCATTGCGAAACTTTGTGGAGAGAGTAAAACCGCGTTTGCATCTTTTCGGCCATGCCCATGAGAGCTATGGAACTACCGAACGCGACGATATTCTTTTCAGCAATGCCTCGTTGCTGGATGACAGCAACAGGCTTGTAAATCCACCGCGGATAATAAAACTATAACTGCTCGAACATTGGTGGGACAAGATTCACTCGCATGCGCTCGTGCATCTTGGTGCGCTCCCGCGGGGCCGCTGACAATGAAGGCCGAAACGGCACCGGACGGTGCTGCCCGTTTTTCCCGCTTGAGCCCATCAGCAAGCAAGCTTGCATGGGCTCCAACGAAAAAACGGTTGCGACTGTCGTCACAACCGTTTCGGCCTTCACTGGCGGAGAGGACAAGATTCATTCCGCCCATTTCTACAAATGCCTACGCCTGATTATCAGCGACTTACAAATTTGATTTTCCCGAAAATTGCCTACCTAGTGTCCGAATAGTGTCC